>DMFG01000002.1 GCA_003450655.1 Coxiellaceae bacterium
AAAACTAAAAACTGTAATATCTGAATACTTGCAGGAGCCAACTAAGCCATTATCATAAGTAGCACCAACAGCATGCGAAGCATCCTCGATAATATGAAAACCATATTTATTAGATAACTCTTTAATTGCATGCATATCACAAGACTTCCCAGAGAAATGAACTGCAATCACTATCTTAGGTAATTTACCTTCTTTTTCTGCTTTAATTAGCTTATCTTCAAGTGCATCTATGCATATATTATAGTTATCTAGCTCGATATCAACAAAATCAACTAATGCCCCACAGTACAATCCACAATTAGCTGATGCAACAAAAGTATTCGCAGATGTCCACAGGTAATCGCCTTCTTTTAAACCTAATGACAAACATGCTATGTGTAATGCTGCTGTAGCGCTTGACACAACAGTTGCAAATCTCACATCAAAATTACTTTGCAACTGCTCTTCAAATCTTGTGATTGATGGCCCTTGTGTTAACCAATCTGATTGTAATACTTCATATACGGAATCTATATCAGATTGGCTAATATTCTGTCTTCCATAAGGAATATTCATAGTTAATCTACCAGAAATTATTTTTTAGTTGAATTTTAAAAAAAATCTTCACACAAAAAATTATATTATATCTTTACAGGTTCAAGTTCTTTAGTTTGACTAACTAAAGAAAGTCTTCTCACCTTATTTTTACTATTAAATACAATAAATATTATTACCATACTCATTAACATAAAATAAGATAGAACCATCGATATACCACCACCGATTAAGCTCATATGCACTAATGCATACTTGGAGAAACTAAGAGAAAAAACTGCGACAGATACATTAACAAAAGCAACAAATATTGTTTTTTCATAAAAATATGCATATGATACAAAAATAGAGTACACCGACTTTAAAAAAAATGAAAATAGAACAATAAATGAGCAGGCTTCAGCTCCCTTATAACTCTCCGATATTATGAAGCTAAATGCTAACTTATTAACAATCAACAGCAATAAAAATATAGAAAAAAGCAGAAGAATAACCTTGAATGATGAGTGAAAAAATTGCTTTATATTATCTTTTGCCAATAGCTTAAAAGCATAAGGGGTCCAAACTTTTCCTATAACAAAATCAGCATTCGACATTAACATACCCATTTGCTGAGCAATCGCAAATAATCCAACAAGATATAAGCCACCTACTTCTTTAACAGTGTATCTTAAATACAGCACAATAAAAAATGAAGAAAAAGAATATATTATTAGAGGAGACGAATAAGCTAGGAGATATCGAATTTCTTGTTTACATATCTTAAATTTAATTTTTATTATATCATTAATCATACATATATTCGCAACAACCGCTATTATTGTAGCTACTATTTGTAATAAAAAAAATAGTGGTACAGTCAAAATATCCGTATAATATGAAAATATAATTAGAATAAGATAAGATACTCCGTATATAACTTGAACCGAAAAATACCTAAATGGCTTTTCCATCATCTGAAGCGTTGTAGTTAATATTAGCAAGACAGACTGTAATGCTGCACAGACAACAGCTATGCCACATAAAAATAAATTTAATGATAAAATATTTCCTACATAATGAACGTAAGTAATAACAAAAATAACGACCACCGCATTTATCACCAAAATGGACGAAAGAGATGTCGATACACAAATTGAAAAATTTTTGATATTAGATACAAAATATTTTCGACTCACCCCACCACAAAATTCTCCACCAAAAAAACATGTGAACACAAATATTAAGACCTGAACCAATGAGAGATTCCCGTATTCACTTGGTCTAAAATAATTACTCAACAAGAATACAAGTAGCAATGGTACTGCTTTAGATATAGTAGTAGATACTGCATATAGAATAAAATCTGTTGAATATTTTTTAATAGTCATACGAAAGCTGTAAATTCACATTTTTTTCAATAGCACTCAATCATTTCTTCAATTTTTTTACATGTTAGAAAATCGCTATTATTCCCAGAATTATACTCAAAATCTTTGGGAACAGGTTTACCTTCTTCACCTAGCATATTTTTTGAATACTCTACTTTATATGGAAAATCGATCGTAGGCATTATGACAAAGTGGTCAGAGAACTCTAACGTTCTAACATATGCATCACGAGGACACATAATTTCATGTAACTTTTCACCTGGACGTATTCCAATGTTTTTAAGCGTAGCATTTGGAGCTATCGCTTTCGCCAAATCAGTAATATAGCTTGAGGCTATTTTTGGAATATAAACCTCACCTCCCTTCATTCTTTGAAAACTTTTAATTACAAAATTAACACCATCCTGTAATGTGATCCAAAAACGAGTCATACGCTCATCGGTTATCGGCAATTCGTTAGCACCTTCTGATATTAGACGTTTAAAATAGGGCAAAACTGATCCTCTAGATCCAACTACATTCCCATAACGCACCACGGAAAAACGTGTTAGCTTTGAGCCTGTTATATTATTTGCAGCTACAAATAATTTATCTGAGGCTAATTTTGTAGCGCCATATAAATTAATTGGGTTTGCGGCTTTATCAGTTGATAGAGCAACCACTTTCGCTACATTATTAGACAAAGCCGCTTGAATTACATTTTCTGCGCCGTGTATATTCGTTTTAATGCATTCCATGGGGTTGTATTCAGCTGCTGGGACTTGCTTTAGAGCCGCTGCGTGAACAACATAATCTACACCTTCCATTGCAAGGTCTAGCCTTTCCCTATCCCTTACATCTCCAATGAAGTATCGCATGCAAGGGTGATTGAATTCCTCTGACATGATAAATTGCTTATATTCATCACGAGAATATACGATAATTTTTTTCGGTGAATACGCTTTCAATACAGTCTTTACAAACTGCTTTCCAAAAGAACCAGTCCCACCAGTCACTAGAATCACTTTATTGTTAAACATAAGCCCTCAAGTTGTATTTTTCACGCTACCGCCCTACTGGGTATCAGCATATTTTGACATTATTGATACAGGCAGTGCGTTGCTATTAACGCAAATACCTAAAGACTACAAAGATAAAACAAGATCATTAGCGAATTAAGAACCAGACGGTACCTATCAACTAATGACACTGCGAAAACGAAAGGGGTGTTTTATAGAAGCACACAAAATAGAGATTCCTTGTGTATCGAGCATCCTTTCACGTTCCTTAAAAGTTTCTTATCCTTGAATCCGTCAATGATTATTACAGACCTATTAGGGGTAATCAACTAACTCCCAGATTTAAATCACAAAAAAAAAACCACTGTTTTTTATTTGCTCTAACCTGCTTCTTTTTGTTCATTTTTTACTCAAATCATAGGTTTTTATGCGTTTTCCTAAAATCGATAGAGCATGCTACAGTTAATAAAAAATGACACGGAAGACACCTTGCAAACCACGCTACCAAACCCGCCTATTGAGCACTACCAAACACATCGTATTGTTGGGGAAACCTATTTACACCTCATGAGCACCCAGCAACCCATCCACTCCACATTATCAAACGCTGTTAAACAACAACGACATCAGGCTCTTAAACTCATCCAAGCATTAACTGAAGTTCATGCAGCACTCAGTCCACATATGCCATTGCTGCACATTAAGGGCCCAACTCTCAGTCAACTCATCTACCAAGATCCTTGTGTTCGAACCGCTAAAGACATTGATCTGTTAGTGCTAAAAGAAGACCTAGCGCGCGCTCATGAACTGATCGAACAATTAGGGTATGTGCGCATATCACCTTCTCGCCCACTCAGCGGGAAAACACTTGACGTTGCGATTGATTTTGGTAAAGACTTCAAATATCTTCACCCAGAATCAGGTGTCTGCATTGAGTGTCACTATCAACTCTTCATCAACCCGAAATTGTTAACCATTGCACAGAAAACTCTTTGGCAAAACACCACATCCGTGACGATTGGCCAAACAGTTTATCCAACACTGTCACCTGCCATTTATTTTCTGTATCTCTGCACACACGGACTATACTCAGGCTACTCAAGACTGCACTGGCTATACGACGTGCAGGCTTTTATTGACTCAGTAACATTTGACCATCAAGCATGCCTCGCCTTGGCAGAGCAACACCAACTCACTCATATCATAGGCGCCTCATTATTACTGACTAAAGACAAACTGAATAGCCATACACCGGCCACCTTTACCGATACGCTTAAGGATAAACAGTCGATAGTGCTCTACAACCACAGCAAAACCTTTCTAGAGAATTACCACACAAGGCCTGATATGATCAAAAATGTCAGACTTCGCTACCAGTCCTTTCTGATGCATCGCACCCTGAGCTATCGCCTTAACTGGTATCGCTATGAATTCTACTCCAATGATCTATTCGTAAAATGCCCGACGCTCACACGGATTAAGGGCTTATACCATGTGATCAAACCCTTTTATTTTGCTTATCGCTTATTGCGCGCCCTGATGCCACTACGACAGCTTCGCTCGAAATAAAGCCGCCTTATGATAGTCATCTTGCTCACAAGTAAAGTACACCGTGTCTTTATTCACAACCGTCATCCCCTCAATTTGAGCTAACTGATCCAACTTCCAAATCGACTCAGGGACCCAATGTTCATATTTTTTGGTGTATCTCATCACATACGGCCGTAAGCCAATCAGTGACAATCTGTAACCCACTAACCACAACTGATCTTGATACCTGGAAGCATCAGTCACCAACATAGCAGTCGGCAAAGCTGCTTGTGGTGTTAACGACTGCAAACCGAGATCAATGGGCAAGGTATAACTCAGCACCTGAGAGGGATCTTGCCAGTTCTTATTAAAAAGAGTAATGGTCTTAGCATCGACAACCATTGCCTCAGCATCATACGGGTGCTGATACCACTCTTTAGAGGGTTGAAAATCAGGATAACGAAACTTAATCTTTTTCACGTTTACACGGCATGAAGAAGCATGATCCAAGCATGACAAATCAGCCTTATTAATACGATAGATCGTTATCTCTCCACGTTTTCCGGCATTATTACCAATATCACCCACAAATAGATAATCAGAATTTTGTGATATAGCCTCCCAATCTCTATTTCTGACGCCCCTCATACGAATCGTTTTTTTAATCGCACCGCTCTTGGGGTCTAAGCCATATAAAGTCCTTGAATATGAATCAACCTGGGTCCATAGCAAGCCACGGTAAAGAATCAGGCCAGAAGTTTCACGAAGTGCTTTGGGTAAGACAGCGACCCGCTCTAAATGCATCACCTGCGCACGTGGCAATGCGTGAACCACCGACACACCCAGCGACAGCATCACACACATCCATTGCATTAATCGCCAATTACACATGGTTACTCCTACTGCACCTCTAAGCTATGCCACCAATGTTGTTGAGCAACCCATGCTTGCGAAATAATGGTATCAAGGTCATCATAATGCGGCTGCCAACCACAACACGCTCTCAAGCTGGCTGCATCAGCAATCAATGTTGCAGGATCACCCGCACGTCGAGGATGCAGCTCGACAGGAATAGCATGCCCAGTAACGCGGCGAGCTGCTTCAATCACAGCCTGCACGGAAAAACCAGAAGAGCTACCAACATTAAATGCTCGTGTTTCTCCACCGTTATGTAAAAACAGAAGAGCTAAAGCATGAGCTGCACACAGATCCATCACATGAATAAAGTCTCGCACACAACTACCATCGGCTGTTGGATAATCATCGCCATACTGATAAAACTGTTGACGACGCCCCATTGCCACTTCTAGCAATAAAGGAATGAGATGCGTTTCAGGTTGATGCCGTTCCGCCAAATAACCCAGCGGATGAGCACCAGATGCATTGAAATAACGCAAGGCCACAGACTGCAAACCATAGGCTTTCGCATAATCTTGCAGGACTTGCTCAACCATCCACTTCGAAGCACCGTAAGGATTAATGGGTTGTTTAGGGTGATCTTCAGTAATAGATTCGGTAGTTGGTTCACCATACACGGCAGCCGTCGAAGAAAAGATAAGGCGTTTAACGTCATGCGCCACCATAGCATCTAACAACACTAACGTCTTAGCCACATTATTATGATAATACTTTGCGGGATGTTGCACAGACTCCGCAACCTCAATATGCGCAGCAAAGTGCATCACAGCCGTCATCGTGTGCGCCTTAAACACACGGTCAAGCAAGCTTCGATCGGATAAGTCGCCCTCATAAAAAGGCACATGATCAGGCACAGCATCTCGATGGCCACTGGAGAGGTTATCTAACACGACTACGTCTAAATCATGCTCATGCGCATATGCCACCATGTGCGAACCAATGTAACCGGCTCCGCCAACAATCAACATAGCACCTGAGCGCTTTAATGGGTCTAATGATAATTGATTCATAAAAGTTCCTATTGTTATACGAACCGTTAATACGGGCTATGAAACGGCCTGCCATCGCACACAATAGCGTTGAGATAATCGTGTTCTTTTTTGAAAATCACATTCAACAGCCACCGTCTTATAATGCACTTGCGATGACGAAGCTAAACGAGACACTATCGCTGACCACATCTGACGATGCTCTGCTTGCTCGGGTATCGCACAGATCATATCACCTGCCTGCAGTGCCAGATTAATCTGCTCAACCGCTTGATCGATACTAGTGACAATAATCGGCGCTTTATTAAGACGTTTAGAATAATAGTGATAACTCTTCGTCATCTCTTGACCCGGCCAAATCACACTATGTAGAAATCTTGGGGAAGCCATTTGTAATAAAGACCAGTCCACAACACGATCTGACTGATGATCTAATAACACACCACCCTCATGAGATAACGCAGACAAACCCTCAACCCGTAAATCTGTCATGCTGCGCGTTAGATAGAATCGCTCATAGCGTATAAAAGACTGTGGAAAATAATATAAGCTCGCTAATAAACCAACAAAACCTAGAACAATGAGGAGATTTAATTGAAACGCAATACTAAAAAAGTAATGAATTAATACAATACCAAACAGCAAATAGGCAAACATCGAAAGCATTTGCAGAAAATTATTAGTAGCCAAGACCTTTCCTAATGATGCCGGTTTAGCATGAAATTGAATCAATGCATTCAGCGGCACAATCAGCATCCCAGCAAATGTACCGTATAGAAGCATCATAACCACAATCCAGGGCTCACTGCGTAGCTGTGATAAAAAAATCAACCCCAAGCACATTGCCAAGGTCGCTAATGGGATCGTGGCAACCTCAATAAAACCTCTTGAGATTCTACCAGCAAACATAGCTCCAATTAAAATACCAATACCCGCCACACCAATGGAACTTAATGCAAAGTCAGCACTCGAACCCACCGACTCTTTAAGGTATCCGCCATAAATAGCCAGTAATTCTTGGTTAATCGCAAAAAACAATGACAACCCAATCATGCAGATAAAAATCACTCGCTTGTGAAAAGCCGTGCGCAAATAGGATCGTAAATATTGGCCTGTTACATAACTGGACAAACGATATTTTGACTGAGGGTCTGCAGCTGGTAAACGCAATAATCTAAATGTCATCGTGAATTCGAATACGGATAAAGCGACCAAAACAAACCCAATGGGCGCAAAACCCGTGATGAATTTTGCACGAGTAGTGACTTCAGCCAACCGATGTGCAACTAGCGCATTAGCAGAAAAAGTGAATACCGCTTGACTCACAACAATTGCGATAATAACCGCTGCTTGCACCATTGCATTCAGTCGAGCAATATTTGACACACCAAATGCTTCACGTATATAGCCATATTTAGCTGGTGAGTTGAGCACACTTTGCAAAGCCATTAAGACCGTGGTTGAAAAAGCCGGCCAAAACCAACCCTGAAAATAACACAGGGTTAAAAAAATCGTCAGTGGAATAGTACTGAACGAAGTGATCCGTAATATCAATATTTTTGGCCAACGATCGGCAATAAAACCCGAAAAAGTGAATAAAAACAAATAAGGCAATATCATTAAAGCATTTACAATGGATGACAACAACGTGTATTGATGTGCTGTTGAGGTGGCATAAACGGTGTCCATCATTAAGGCTTTATGCCCTATATCAACAAACGTATTTAAAAATGCAATCGATAAAAAAGCAAATGACGATTTAGGTGCAGCTTGGTGTTTCATAGATTCCTTTCCTATTACCTGCCATTTCAACGTGCTCTACACGCTGTGTTAATTGTGTCATTAATTCATAACCTATAGTGCTGCAATGCTGAGCAATGGTATCGACAGGCAAACCTTCTCCCCAAAAAATAACATCATCACCAGATTTAACCTGAGAATTAATACCTAAATCAACCGTTAATAAATCCATGGAAACACGTCCGATCAAAGGGTAACAGTGTCCATTAATTAACACGGGCGTTCCCTCAGGAGCCTGTCTCGGATAGCCATCACCATACCCCATCGCAATAATCGCTATGGTTGTGCGCTGCTCGCTCACCCAAGTTGCTCCATAACCAACCGATTCACCTACCTGTATTGTTTTGACCGCTAAGACTTGAGAATGCAATGTCATCGCAGGCAATAAACCTAATGACTCAGCGGTCTTTCCAGACACTGGTGAACCACCATACAACATATAACCTACCCTCACCCAATCAGCATACATAGCGCATTGATTTAACATCAAAGCGGAGTTCGCAATACTTTTTTGACTGGCAAAGTCACGTGTAACTTGCTCAAACTGGTTCCACTGTTGTTGCGACATCGATGATTCCCTGTCATCAGCACAAGCCATATGCGTCATCGCAATGCATTGCCCTGAAGGAATCTTCAAAGTCATTAAATGTTGATAGGTTTCATGGAACACTTGAGGTGTCATGCCTAATCGATGCATCCCTGTATCCACTTTTAACCAAAAACGCACACCCGTAGGCACTGGTGAAGCTTGGATAAGCTCCAACTGAAAAGCATCATGAATAACCACGTCCAATTGATACTGGATGAGTTGCTGATATTCATCAGCTGTCAAAAAACCTGTCATCACAACGATGGCCTGTTGAATACCTGCCTGACGCAGCTCTATTGCCTCTGCAAGGGTAGCGACACCAAAAGCATCAATATCCGTTAAAGTACGCGCTACAGTAACAGCACCATGGCCATAAGCATTAGCTTTCACCATAGCTAGAAGAGAAGCATGAGGAACGAGTTGACGCACACACGATAGATTATGTTGAATATGGTCCGTATGAATAACAACATAGCGAGAGCGAGACACTGCTAGGCCCCACTTTGAAAATTCTGTGTTAAATTATCGAAGCGGGTGAACTCGCCTAGAAAAGCCAAACGAACCTCACCAATAGGACCATTACGCTGCTTACGAATCAAAATTTCAGCCACACCTTTATCAGGAGAGTCAGGGTTATATACCTCGTCACGATAAATAAAGGCAATCAGGTCGGCATCTTGCTCAATCGAACCCGACTCACGTAAATCTGACATCACCGGACGCTTATCGGTACGAGACTCCAAGCCACGATTCAACTGTGACGCAGCAATCACAGGGCATTCGAGTTCTTTGGCTAATGCCTTCAACGAACGAGAAATTTCTGCCACCTCGTTAGTTCGGTTTTCTTTTAGCTCAGGTACTTGCATCAATTGCAAATAATCGATCACAATTAAATCTAGGCCATTATTCTCACGAGCGACACGCCTTGCTCTAGCACGTAATTCGCTCGGTGATAAAGCCGGCGTATCATCGATATATAAAGGTACATCCGCCAACATACTCACGGCCGAACTAATTCTTGGCCAATCGTCATCCGTTAGATTACCCGTTCTAACATTGTGTTGATTAATTCGACCCAATGAAGATAACATCCGCATGGTTAAATGCTCGCCAGGCATCTCGAGACTAAATACCAATACAGACTGACCATTAACCGCAACATTCTCAGCGACATTCATGGCAAAGGTTGTTTTACCCATCGAAGGGCGACCCGCAACAATCACGAGGTCACCTGACTGAAGCCCTGATGTCATATCATCAAAATCATAAAAACCGGTAGATGCACCAGTGATTCTTTCACCTGATTGAAAAAGATCATCGATTTTTTGAGTCGCTGCTGACAATAAATCAGCTATTTTTACAGGGCCTGCACCACGTAACTGTTGCTCTGCAATACGATAAACTTCCCTTTCAGCTTGATCCAGTAGATCCTTGGGGCTTCTTCCCTGTGTGTTCAGTGCATTATCGACCAAGTCAGAACCCACCGCGATCATCTTACGTAACACAGAGCGCTCACGAACAATGGTTGCATAAGACGCAACATTGGCACTACTGGGGGTTGCGTTAGCTAACTCAAATAAATAACTCTCACCACCCACCTGCTCGAGTTTATTTAACTGTTTCAGCTCTTCTGCTAAAGTCAGACTATCACACGGTTGGTTTCGGTCGACTAAAGTTTGAATGGTGGTAAAAATCAGTTGATGTTCGTTACGATAAAAATCACTCACTGCGACATGTTCAATCACACGATCCCAAGCACGATTATCAAGCATCAGAGCGCCTAATACCGATTGCTCAGCTTCAATGGAATAAGGTGGCACCTTTGGAGCCAGTGTGGATTCTTTTTTAGGAGGGGCTACTTGAGTGTTCATGG
Source organism: Coxiellaceae bacterium (assembly GCA_003450655.1). Taxonomy (GTDB): domain Bacteria; phylum Pseudomonadota; class Gammaproteobacteria; order Coxiellales; family Coxiellaceae; genus UBA9148. Next base: position 10,602 of record DMFG01000002.1, read on the forward strand.
CCAGTAGTCTAACACTCGAATTCGTGTTCGACCAGCAGAATCACCCGCCGAACACGATCACAGAAAGTTTATGCCGCCGATTTAGCAGTCACTGTCATAGTTAATTCAAAAGATACTTCTGAATGCAGTGATATCAATACGGCATGCTCACCAATATGACGAATAGGTCCATCAGCCATCACGACTTCACGCTTCTCTAAAGCATCACAACCAGCAGCCACGATAGCATCAGCCACTTCACGAGGACCGATAGAACCAAACAGTTTACCTTCATCACTAGCCAGCGATTCAATGCTTACTGATAATTTAGCCATAGCTTCAGCACGTTGTTTTGCTTGTGCTAATTTTTCTTCTGCGGCTTTTTCAAAGTCCGCACGACGTGATTCAAAGTCAGCTAAATTAGCAGGCGTTGCTAATACCGCTTTTTGTTGAGGCAAAAGGAAATTGCGAGCAAACCCTGCTTTCACATTCACTTGATCGCCCACTTTACCAACATTCGCAACATTTTCTTGTAAAATAATTTTCATCTCAAAACCTCTTCAGTTATCTATTTAATTTTTTTGTCTAGATGAATCAGCTAAACGCTGACGAAAATCTAAACTGGCATCTAACAATGCAATG
>DMFG01000165.1 GCA_003450655.1 Coxiellaceae bacterium
TGTCAAGCGCCATAATTTTAGCATGCAAGATGCTACTCATGGTAACTCCTTGTCTCATAGAGCCATTGGTTCAACTGGACAATGTCAAACACCTGGTCGCGTATTTAAAGGTAAGAAGATGGCGGGGCAAATGGGTAACGTTAATCGAACGGCTCAAAACTTGAAAGTTGTTAAAATCGACGAAGACAAAAACGTCGTTTTACTTCAAGGTGCTGTTCCTGGTGCTCCAGGTGGTTATGTCGTGATTACTGATTCAGTAAAAAGTAAGGGGGCATGCTAATGGAAATACAGGTCATGGGTAAAACACCATCAACATTGACTGTCTCAGAAGATATTTTTTCTACAGACTTTAATGAACCATTGATTCATCAGGTTCTGACTGTTTATATGACTAATGCAAGACAGGGTACTAAAGCACAAAAAAATCGCAGTGCTGTTAGTGGCGGTGGAGCAAAACCGTGGAAGCAAAAAGGTTCTGGCCGTGCTCGTGCAGGTACATCGCGCAGTCCTATCTGGCGTAAGGGTGGTGTCACATTTGCAGCAACTCCTAAAGAGTATAGTCAAAAAGTGAATAAGAAAATGTATCGCAAGGCGATGGCCTCAATTGTTGCTGAGCTTCAGCGTCAAGAACGTTTAAAAGTGATTGATTCGCTTGCTATGGATGCGCCTAAGACTAAAGATCTTCAGAAAACATTAACGGAACTTTCGTTAAAGAATGTATTGATCATAGTTGATCAGTTTGATGAGTCTATCTTCTTAAGTGCAAGAAACTTGCCTAATATTGGTGTTATTACAGCATCTGAAGTGAGTCCATTAGATTTAGTTGCACACGAAAACGTTCTAATGACAGCTTCATCACTCAAAATTCTAGAAGAGAGGTTGTCACGATGAGTCATTTATCACAGTACCAAGTCTTAGTTGCACCGCATGTTACTGAAAAGGCTTCCATGTCTTCAGGTGATGCTCGTCAATATGTCTTTAAAGTTGCTAAAGACTCAACTAAAACACTGATTAAGCAAGCTGTTGAGCAAATCTTTAATGTTAAGGTTCGTTCTGTGTGTACAAGTAACGTTAAGGCGGAATCAGTGCGCTTTCGTCAATCAAAAGGTAGCCGCAAGGCTTGGAAAAAGGCCTACGTAACATTGGAGCAGGGTCAAGAACTTGATGTTGCTGCTGTGAAATCGTAAGGAGAATTATTATGCCATTAATTAAAACTAAACCCACTTCACCAGCTAGGCGATTTGTTGTTAAAGTGGTTAACCCTGAGTTACATAAAGGTAAGCCTTACGCACCATTAGTCACCTCTAAAAAAAGGACAAGTGGACGTAATAACGCTGGGCATATTACCGTTAGACATCGTGGTGGTGGTCATAAGCGCCATTACCGTATGATTGATTTTAAGCGTAATAAAGATGGGATTGTCGGACGAGTTGAGCGTTTAGAGTACGATCCTAACCGAAGTGCTTATATTGCTTTATTGTTGTTCTCTGACGGTGAGCGTCGTTATATCATTGCTCCTAAAGGACTTTCTGCTGGTGATGAGGTGATTTCTGGTAAGTCAGCACCGATTAGCCCTGGTAACTGCCTACCTCTAGAGAATATTCCGGTTGGTACTACTGTTCACTGTGTTGAGTTGAAGCCTGGTAAAGGCGCTCAAATGATCAGAAGTGCAGGGACTTCTGCACAACTGGTTGCTCGCGAAGGAAATTATGCCATTCTGCGATTGAGGTCTGGCGAAATGCGTAAAGTCCTAGTACACTGTCGGGCTTGCGTTGGCGAGGTGTCGAATTCTGAGCACAGCTTACGATCATTAGGTAAAGCGGGTGCTACTCGCTGGAGAGGTAAGCGTCCAACTGTTCGTGGTGTTGCTATGAACCCGGTTGATCACCCACATGGTGGTGGTGAAGGCCGTACTTCTGGTGGTCGCCATCCTGTTTCACCAACAGGATTGCCTACTAAAGGTAAGAAAACGCGTAAGAATAAGTTTACGAATAAAATGATTATTCGTGATCGTAGAAAGAAATAAGAGGGGTTGATTAATCGTGTCATCAAGATCAATTAAAAAGGGACCTTTCGTAGATCATCATCTTCAAAAGAAAGTTGAGACTGCGTTATCAGAAGGTTCAAAAAAAATCATTAAAACCTGGTCAAGGCGCTCTATGGTAACGCCTGAAATGGTAGGTTTAACCATTGCTGTTCATAACGGCCGTGATCATGTTCCTGTTTATATTTCTGAAAATATGGTTGGAAATAAACTCGGTGATTTCGCACTAACGCGTACTTATCGTGGCCATGCCGCTGATAAAAAAGCTAAAAAGGGAGGAAAATAATGGACGCCCTAGCTACTTATAAATATGCGCATATTTCCGCACAAAAAGTTCGTTTGGTGATTGATCAAATCCGAGGTATGGATGTTGAGCAGGCATCAACATTGCTCCGCTTCAGTCCAAAAAAGGCTGCAGAGGTTGTTAAAAAAGTTCTAGATTCAGCAATAGCTAACGCAGAACACAATGAAGGTGCAGACATTGATGATCTTCGTGTTGTGCGCGCATATGCTGATGTGGGTCCGACAATGAAGCGATTCAGAGCTCGGGCAAGGGGTCGTGGAGACAGAATATTAAAACGCTCTTGTCATGTGACTGTTGTCGTTGGCGATTCAAAATAGTTGTTGGAGAAAATTAATGGGTCAAAAAGTCAATCCTAATGGTATAAGACTAGGCATAAATAAAGATTGGACGTCAAAATGGTTTGCGCGCTCAAAAGAATTTGCTAGCTATCTAAATGCTGATTTAAAAATCCGCAAGTACCTTCGTAAAAAGTTGAAAGGTGCCTCAATTAGTCGCATTCAGATTGAGCGTCCTGCACGTAATGCGAAAGTGGCTATCTTTTCAGCTCGCCCTGGTGTGATTATTGGTAAGAAAGGTGGTGATGTAGAAGTTTTACGTTCCAACCTTCAGAAGATGATCGATGTTCCTGTGCATTTAACGATTGAAGAGATTAGAAAGCCTGAGCTAGATGCGCACTTAGTTGCAGCAAATATTGCACAGCAACTGGAGCGACGCGTAATGTTTCGTCGTGCTATGAAACGTGCCGTTCAAACTACTATGCGCCAAGGTGCTTTAGGTATAAAGATTTGTTGTGGTGGTCGCCTAGGTGGTGCTGAAATCGCACGTAGTGAATGGGTAAAAGAAGGCCGTGTTCCTTTGCATACCTTTCGTGCAGACATCGATTATGGTGTAGCTCGAGCTAAAACAACCTACGGGATTATTGGTGTTAAAGTTTGGATCTTCAAAGGCGAGGTTCAACCTGTTAAAGCAAAAGAAGATACGATCCAGCTAGCTCCTGCTGCTGATGAATCTGTAGCTGAGGAAAAAGAGGATAAGTAAATGCGTCAACCTAAACGTAGAAAATTCCGTAAGGACTTTAAAGGTCGAAATCGTGGCTTTGCAAAACGTGGTACTAGCGTAAGTTTCGGTGAGTTTGGCTTAAAAACGATTGAAAGTGGCCGAATTACTGCTCGTCAAATTGAAGCAACACGTCGTGCTATTACTCGTCACATTAAGCGTGGTGGTAAAGTTGTCATTCGAATATTCCCCGATAAGCCTATAACTAAGAAGCCTCT
>DMFG01000121.1 GCA_003450655.1 Coxiellaceae bacterium
TGTCTCATAAAAAGGCTGCTGGTGCGTCCACGGGCTTTATTGGCTTATGGGGTTATTTAGGAGCTGCCCTATCGGGCTACCCCATAGGGCTTGTCATCACCCATTGGCATTGGCAAGGATTTTTTACCACACTCATACTCTGTGCGATTTGCAGCGTCTTACTGCTAGCCTCTTTGTGGTCTAAACGCTCTTATCACGATCAAACACCTCACCCATTCAATACTTCTCAACAATTACAAGAGGACCCGCAACCGATCTAAGTCATCCAAACAAACCTTAAGCAATATGACCCCTAAAAGACATGACCGTGCGCGCCTGATATGACAAAATGCCTGCCGACTTAAGCCCTATCAATACCAACCTAGAAGGACTTAACCATGCACAGAACCGCATCACAACGAAGAATACCGACAGAAAATGACGACATCATATCACCTAACCCAAAGACCACCGAAAAAGACTCAAAAGAACAACCCGCCTCATGGGGATGGTTTGTCGAAGGAGATTGCACACCACCTACCGAGATCTTTCCAAAGCCCTCCTATCGATCACAGGCATCCAGGCAACACGCTCCAATCCACCCACACACACGCACAATTGACCAAAAAAAAGCAACATTGACAACAAACCTATCGCTTTCTGAATACATACTCCTTGAGTGCCTATTATATTGTCACCCAACACTGCAACAGAGTATCTTAAGCATGACCGGGATCAGCCAGAAATTGGAACCACCACTCAAAGAAACTGACAATAAGCCTGAGCCTGGAATCTCTATAATGTGTAGACGCTAAAACACCTCACCGCAAAAAACTTTGACGTTGATGAGCTGGCAACGCACAATAGATCCTCATTAAAAGATAACGAGTTTTTTATGACCACCGACACTGCAACACCCTACAGCCAACACACACCGATGATGCGTCAATATTTAACCATAAAATCGCAATACCCGGATCTACTGGTGTTTTATCGCATGGGTGACTTTTATGAGCTGTTTTTTGATGATGCCAAGAAGGCTGCAGAACTGTTAAACCTGACTCTAACAGCACGCGGTAAATCCAATGATCAACCGATCCCCATGGCTGGCGTTCCCTTTCATGCCGCTGACAACTACCTTGCCAAACTGGTTAAGCTCGGCGAGTCTGTAGCGATCTGCGAACAAGTCGGTGATGTTGGAGCTTCAAAAGGCCCTGTTGAACGCGCTGTCACACGCATTATTACACCCGGCACGATCAGCGATGAAGTGTTACTCGATGCCACACAAGACTCCGTCTTACTCGCCATCTTTGAAACGGATCAAACCTTTGCCATTGCGACCTTGGATATCACCAATGGTGAATTTTTAATGGATGCTTGCTCATGCCTCAATACACTGCTTGCAGAAATTGAACGCATTCACCCCAAAGAAATACTTTTACGTGAAACATCCACACTGGCTGAAAAACTCGATAGTCAATACGCCATTCAATATCGACCTGAATGGGATTTCGATGGCACCAGTGGTCAACAACAATTATGCCAACAGTTTCAAACTAAAGACTTACAAGGTTTTGGTATTTTACATCAACCTCACGGCTTATGTGCTGCGGGTGCTTTATTACAATATGTTAAATACACACAACGCCAAACCCTACCTCACATTCAACGCCTACGACTTGCTTCACACCATGACACCGTGATGATTGATGCGACAACACGTAAAAATCTAGAACTTGTTACTAACACGCAAGGGGGTGAATCAAACACTTTGCTTTCAGTGATTGACCACACCAAAACTGCCATGGGTAAACGACAACTCCGTCGCTGGCTACAACAACCGATGCGAGACAAAGACACCTTACAGCAACGTCACAGTGCTATTGATAGCATTATGCAAGCACATCAATACACGAGCTTACAAGAAGCCCTACAACCCATTGCTGATTGTGAACGCATCTTAACGCGCGTTGCACTACGCTCAGCACGTCCACGCGACATCATTGGATTACGTAATACCTTACACGCACTTCCGGCCATCAAAGGCATTGTCCAACCGATGAAACAAGCCTATCTCAACAGCTTGTTTGATCAATTGGGTCACCACCCTAAACTCAACCAACTGCTTGATCAAGCGATCATTGACAACCCACCAACCGTTATTCGTGATGGTGGCGTGATTGCTCCAGGATTTGATGAAGAACTGGATACCCTGCGCGCACTAAGCACTGATCAAACCGATTTTCTATTACAGCTTGAACAACAAGAAAAAGAACGCACACAACTGAGCTCATTAAAAGTCGGCTATAATCGCGTGCATGGTTTTTATATTGAAATCAGTCGAGCACAATCTGAAAAAGCACCGGTAGAATACCAACGACGACAAACCTTAAAAAATACCGAACGCTTTATCACCCCCGAACTCAAAGCCCATGAAGATAAAGTTCTCAGTAGTCAAAGCCGTGCGCTCGCACGAGAAAAACAACTGTATGAACAATTACTCGATGACATCGCTTCACATCTCGACAAACTGCAACGCATGGCGAATGCATTATCCACACTCGATATTCTCAGTAACTTTGCCGAGCGTGCCATGACACTACAACTCACTAAACCTCAATTTGTCGATACACCCTGTGTGCATATCGAAGGGGGCCGTCATTGTGTCGTAGAGGCTGCAAGCAGCGAACCCTTTGTGCCTAATGATACCGAACTCAATGCACAATCACGCATGCTGATGATCACAGGTCCTAACATGGGTGGTAAATCAACCTATATGCGACAAACCGCCTTGATTACTTTATTGGCTTATACAGGCTGCTTTGTTCCTGCAACACAGGCCGTATTAGGCCCAATAGACCGTATATTCACACGCATTGGTGCATCCGATGACATGGCCTCAGGTCGTTCAACGTTTATGGTTGAAATGACAGAAACCGCTAACATTCTGCATAATGCTACAGAACATAGCTTAGTCTTAATGGATGAAATTGGTCGAGGCACCAGTACATTTGATGGTCTATCATTAGCTTTTGCCACGGCACGTTACTTAGTCGAACAGATCAAAGCCATGACGTTATTTGCAACGCATTATTTTGAACTCACACAACTGGCCGAACAACAGCCTTCCGTAGTGAATGTGCATTTAGATGCCACAGAGCATAATGATCATGTGGTGTTTTTACATCGTGTTAAACCCGGACCTGCTAGCCAAAGTTATGGCTTACAAGTCGCTAAACTGGCTGGCATACCTCAACCAGTGATCGAACACGCCAAAGTGCAATTACAACAACTCGAAGAACACAGTTTGCAACGCCCTTC
>DMFG01000141.1 GCA_003450655.1 Coxiellaceae bacterium
CGCTATCATCATCTAGCTCTTTACCATCAAACACCCCGCCATCACAAAGTGTATCGCACACACAATCATTACAGACAAACTCTGCAGTTGAAAAAAAGCAACCTCCTTCAACAACAGAACAACCTAAACCTACCTCACACATTATCAATTGGATATAAACCGGAGCATCACAATGTCACTTACAAAACGCACTATTTTAATGACAACACTAACCAGCCTGACCGCACTATCTTTAAGCTTACTGTCTGCAAATGTACAGGCCGACAATGCACCGGTTTTTGGTCAACTACAAAATGAACTCAATGTATTTGCGAAACAAATACAACAACTCAGCAATGCACAAGTTCAATCTGAGAACAGTTACCGCTATCAAAATGACCCCCAAATCAGTGATATCGAAAATAATAATGTTGCTGTTAATTCAGCAACTCAAGATGCTGCACAAAACACTGACCAACTATCTACTAATAGCCTTCAAGCCGCCCTTACACCAATATCAGATGCCAACCTTCAACCGTCAGGCACTGCCATGGCAACATACTCTACCACTCAAGCTGATAATGCTGCTAATGCAATTGCTGCTCTTAAAGATAACAATAAAAATTACTCCTGGGGAATTACTGCATCAGACACATTATTTGCAAACTATCCGTATAGTTCTGATAAACCAAATGAAAACTATCAAATCAACGGCCAGTCAGTCGACCCACTGTTTAAAAACCAACCTTCATCACTACATGACAACTATCTCGACTTTACGAATTTTATCCAGCCGTCATCACTGAATTATAATTACTCTAATGGTGGATCAGCATCTGCAGATAACTATATTCAGTTCGTGACCAAAGACTACCAGCCTCTTTACAGTCAGATTATCGATCTCAATCTACTGAATCAAAAAATATCATCGGCAAATAATAGCGATTCCACAGGTGATACAGCAGCAGCTATCACACGCTACCTAGCAACATCTGATACTTTTCAAAAAGCACAAACAACCATACGTCAAGCAATTGCTCAAAAATCTGCTGGCATGTACGTTTTGCATAAGATTCAATCTGAGCGCTCAGCTATTACCTCTAAAGAGCAGATTCGAGAGCTAGAGACCATGGCAGACGAAATGGGAATTGAAGTGACACAAAGTAATGGTGTGTACGTCTATCCCAGCAAGGCTCAAATTGACTATTACCAATCACACCATGACCTCAATAGCGAAAGCTGGTACCAAAACTTACAAACACTGTCGGCGCCCAATGTTCAGCGCGAAACCTTAATTACACTCAAACAAATTCAACAATCATTAGCCCAACAACACCAAGATAGTGAAACGATACAAGCACTTCTAGCCATTACGAATATTCAAAATGCTGGAAATGTTACAACAGCCTTATCTACTGATAAGCAGACATTAGACAAATGGTTAGAAAATATGGACTTTAACAATTTATCTTCGCCAGATAGCTCTACAACAAGCGGTAGTGACGAATTACCAAAACCATCATAAAACACACAACTACATATCAAGCGATCTTCATGCGCATTTAACCGTGAAGATCGCAATCAGCATCCAACTGATAATGAATACCACAGTAAGGGCATGTCACGTGCCCTTCAGCCTCGATATCTAAATAAACCCTAGGATGCATATTCCAGACTGCCTGATCTCTTGCTGGACAACTTAGTGGCAAGTCTGATCCCGTCACTGTGACATGCTTAACTGCACATGCTGCTTTCTTCATGGTACCCCCTACTCATAACTAACAATGGGGCAATTCTACCGCCATAACCCTGTATTGCCAACTCGGGTATTGCTATAATATAACAAGACAAAGCGAGGACACTATGACTCAATATGAATTAATACCACACAACTCTGGGGTGACATCTATTCCATTCAATCAACAAAGCTCATCTGAACTAGCCTATGAAGATGACCCAGCGACATCCGTTATGCAATCACTCGCGAACGGTCACACATTGAACATCCTAGAGTCAACCTCTCTAGATGACGCCATACAAACGATGAAAACCCATCATGTAACATTAATGCTTGTCACTCGTGACTCTCACATAACGGGTATTCTCTCATCAGAGGATCTTCTTGGTGAAAAACCTATCACACTACAACAACGCTCACGCATTGAAAGAGAAAATATCATGGTTAAAATGCTCATGACCCCCTTAAATGAGATCATCCTGATGGACATAGAAGACGTCTTACATGCCAGAGTTGGTAACGTGATTGCGACACTAAAAAATCATCACCAACCTTATGCTATTGTATCTTCAAACCAGACACCACAAGAAGAAAAAGCATTACATGGAATTTTTAGCGCATCACAAATCAGCAAGCAACTACATAAAGATATTTAATTTTAATAATCACTCATCATACTGAGAAGAATTAGACCCTATCATACCCCTTAAATGAAGCAGCGCTTCCTTTTGTAATTGTCGAACTCGCTCTCGAGTCAAGCCAATAGCCTGACCAACCTCCTCTAAGGTTTGCTCCTGATAATCACCCAAGCCAAAACGCCGCTGAATAACTGCAGACTGCCTAGGTGATAAGCGCTTCAGCCAACTCATGACCTGATCTTGCTGATCAAATGCCTCAATATGTTGTAAAGGGTCATTATCAGTATCATCCTTTAGCTTATAGACCATTG
>DMFG01000139.1 GCA_003450655.1 Coxiellaceae bacterium
GTGGTTGCCCTCCTGCTGCTTTAGCGTGCTCCGCATGCTGTAATTCGTCTTCTCGCATTTGTGTGACAATGGCTCGGCTCTTCGTATCATTTGCAGGGAGTTGAGCTAAGTGTCGTTCTAGGTGTCGACCGACTTGCTGCTCTGTCTCTTCAATAAACCCAAGGCTGATGGGGTCTCCTGCAAGTCCAGCAATAAGTCCAATAAGAAAAGATTGGCTATACCAGGCAATATTCAGCCAGCTTTTTCGACCTTTAAGTTCTTCTATACGCTGTGCAGTCCACGCAAGGTGGTCTGTTTCTTCAAGGCAAGATTGCTCAAGCATAGAGATAGTTTCAGGTTGTTGTGCAACGGCTAGTTGCCCGCGATATAAGGCTTGTGCGCAGACTTCACCGGCATGATTGATGCGCATGAGAGCTGTGCTGACTCGTTGTTCTTCAGAGGTTAGTGGGGTGTCGGGTAGTGTCTGTCCGGGAGCTGGTCGAGCAGGAATAGGTGTTGCACAAACGGTTCGTAATGCCTCATCAATGTGGCAGATTAGCTGATCTAATAGGGAGAGATGATTGTTTCGCATATTGGTATAATCTCATGGCGGAAAATTTGTGAGAATAGCATGGATTAGGTGGTTCAAGGCATTGGCATCTGTTTTTTTTATTTTAAAAGTTGTTTTTTTTGAAATCAGGGATGATATGTGGTTTCATACTAATTCTATTAATATCAATTAATTACTTTAGCAAAGGAGTGCGGTATGTCGAATCCTGTTACCACTGAAGGGCTGTCATTTGAAATGGCCAAGCGTTTATCAGCCTTACGTTTGCAGAAAGCTTGGTCTCGCCAAGAGCTTGCCAAGCGTTCAGGCGTTAATGTTTACACACTGAAGCATTTTGAGCGCACTGGGCAAATTTCTTTGCCTCGTTTAATTGCGCTTAGTGAGGCTTTAGGTGTGTTGCATGAAATTGAGAAGCTGTTCAAATTACGACGTCGTATCGATGTGAACACATGGGAAGTGGACCAAGTTGTGAATCGTCAGCGTGGTCGAAAAATGTCAGAAGAAGCATTGGACTTAGCTGAACTTTCATAACTTCATAATCTTTTTTGAGATTAAGAAAGCCGCTCAGTGAGGGAAAGCCCGACTGAGTGGTTTTTTTTTGTGCGTAGGTTTTTGTAAGGATAATTGTGAAGGATTGCGTTTGAAGCTAGACTCGCTTGAGTACTGTGGTTATGATCCCAAGCAATATTCAAAGACGATTGAGTTAGGAAGGATAGTATGACTGATTTGGTTGACCCATATACCGACGTAGAACAACAGCCTTTAAGTGTTTTTACAGAAAAAGCATATCTGGATTACTCGATGTACGTGATTTTAGATCGTGCATTGCCGCATTTGGCGGATGGTTTAAAACCTGTGCAGCGCCGGATTGTCTATGCTATGTCAGAGCTTGGTTTGAAAGCACAGTCTAAATACAAAAAGTCAGCAAGAACGGTTGGTGATGTGCTGGGTAAGTTTCACCCACACGGTGATTCTGCTTGTTATGAAGCTATGGTTTTAATGGCTCAGCCTTTTTCTTATCGTTATCCACTGATTGATGGTCAGGGTAACTGGGGGAGCCCGGATGATCCAAAGTCATTTGCGGCCATGCGGTACACCGAAGCAAAGATGACGGGCTATGCGAGTACCTTATTATCAGAGCTGCAGTTAGGTACGGTGGATTGGCAGCCAAACTTTGATGGTACTTTAAAAGAACCTATTTTATTACCCGCTCGATTACCTAATGTCCTCTTTAATGGCGCTTCTGGGATTGCAGTGGGTATGGCAACAGATATCCCGCCGCATAACTTAAATGAAGTGACTCAGGCTTGTATTCATTTATTAGATCATCCAAAAGCCTCGTTATCAGATGTGATGGAGATTATTAAAGGGCCAGACTACCCCACGGATGCAGAAATTATTTCTAAACCTGAAGACTTGGCAGAGCTTTATGAAACAGGGCGTGGTTCGGTGCGTTTGCGTGCAACGTATGAGCAAGAAGAAGATGGCTTGGTGATTACTGCGCTACCTTATCAAGTGTCACCTGCGAAAGTGATGGAGCAAATAGCTGATCAAATGCGGGCAAAGAAGCTGCCCACAGTGAGTGATTTACGTGATGAATCAGACCATGAAAACCCTATTCGTTTAGTGGTTGTGCCACGTTCGAATCGAGTGGATATTGAAGCGTTGATGGGCCATTTATTTGCAACAACTGATTTAGAGCGCACTTACCGTGTCAATATGAATATGATTGGACTGGATGGCCGCCCTCAGGTGAAGTCTTTAGTGAAGATCTTAAAAGAGTGGTTAACCTATCGTACACAGACGGTGACTCGCCGATTAGAGTTTAGGTTACAAAAAATAGTAGATCGGCTGCATTTATTAGAAGGGTTTTTGATTGCCTACTTAAATATTGATGAAGTGATTCAAATTATTCGAGAAGAGGATAAGCCTAAGGCTGAGTTAATGCGACGATTCAAGCTCAGTGATCGCCAGGCAGAGGCCCTTTTAGAAATTAAGTTGCGTCAGTTGGCTAAGCTTGAAGAAGTTAAAATTCAAGCAGAGCACGATGAGCTGACTCAAGAGCGTGAGAGTATAGAGAAGTTATTGGGTTCTTCGGCACGCTTGAAGACATTGATTAAGAAAGAGTTGAAAGAAGATCAGGCAACGTTTGGTTCTCCTAGGCGCTCCCCTATTGTTGTTCGTTCAGAGGCAAAGGCTATTAAGCAAGAAGATTTGGTGCCAGTTGAGTCTGTGACGGTGGTGTTGTCAGAGAAAGGTTTTGTGCGTTCAGCTAAAGGGCATGAGGTTAATGGTGAAGGGTTAAGTTATCGCGCAGGGGATGCTTTTTTAATGCAGGCCCGGGGTAAAAGTCACCAGCAGGCTATTTTTCTGGACTCCGCCGGTAAGAGTTATTCTTTGTTAGCTAATACATTGCCATCTGCGCGTGGTCAGGGTGATCCCTTGACGTCGAAATTAAAGCCAGAGCCAGGTAGTGTGTTTTTGTCAGTGTTAATGGGTGCTGATGATGAGCGAGTTTTGTTGGCCAGTGATGCTGGTTATGGGTTTATCACTACATTGAGTCAGTTGGTCTGTAAGCAGCGTAATGGTAAGGCGTGTCTGAAGGTTCCTGAGGGCTCTAAAATGTTATCGCCTTATCGTATTGGTGATATTGATCAGGATCGGGTGGTGGTTGTGACAAACGAGGGGCGATTATTGGTTTTTGCAGCGTCTGAATTACCCGAGCTGCCTAAAGGGAAGGGCAACAAGATGATTCAAATTCCTTCGGCGCGCCTGAAGTCCCGCGAAGAATACTGTGTCGGTATGGTGGTGCTGTCAGAGGGGCAGACATTAACGCTAGTGTCAGGCAAGAGAAAATTTAGCATAAAAAACAAGGATTTAGATAATTTCTTGGGTGAGCGGGGGCGTCGTGGTTCATTATTACCACGTGGCTTTCGTTCGGTCGATGATATGTTGGTATGTGAGTCGTAGTTATTTGAAAGAGCGGGGCTTTTTAGTGAATCGTAT
>DMFG01000098.1:0-1912 GCA_003450655.1 Coxiellaceae bacterium
TAGTAGTCGTTTAACCATAGGTTATTTCTCTTGCCATGGCTTCTGCTGATCAGTCTGGTATTTTTCAGTGAGCTGATAGTTAGTGAGGCCGTTACTGATAGTTTAGTCAATAATTTGATGATAATCCAATTGGTTACAGAAATTTATAAACCAGAGTGCCGCCTGAGATAATGATATTAAGGAATGATTGAATGATGATGTCGGTAGATAGTAATTTTGGGAGCATCTGCCTATTGGTATGTTGTTCACGGAGGTTGCCTCTTATCGGGTTTCTAATTAGCCTTTGGGTGGTCAGGTGACAGGCCATACCCATAATATCATGGGTACACTGACGAGTAGTACCAGTAACTGAAGAAAGAAACCCACACGAATGTAATCAGAAAATCGATAACCACCTGGACCCATGATGATCGTATTATTTTGATGCCCAACAGGGGTCAAGAACGAGCATGATGCACTGATGGCAACGGCCATTAAAAAGGGGTCTGAGTGGTATTGTAATGATTGCGCGAGACTAATTGCGATAGGAGCCATAACGATGGTGGTAGCGGCATTATTAATAAAGTCAGAGAGTGTCATGGTGACAATCATGAGTAAGGCAATAGCTATGATAGGTGAGGTGTGCGGCGTGCTATGTAGTATTGTGTGTGTAATGAGTGTGGTTCCTCCGGTGGTTTGTAATGCCTCACCCAGTGGGATCATTGCAGCTAATAAGATGATGATAGGCCAATCGATATTTTCATAGTAATGGCGTACAGGAATAACGTGAAATGCCATGCAGAGAAAAACCGCACCACTGAAAGCGATTTGCACGGGTAGTAATTGAGTAGAAGCAGTTATAATAGCGAGTAGAAAAAAAAGAATACCTAGGTTAACTTTTTTGTTTGGAATAAAGGATAATTTACGTTGTTCAAGGGGTAGGAGTTTTAGACGATAGATCACTTGTTGAAGATCTGTTTCGGATCCTTGGATTAGTAAGACATCACCAGCACGACAAATGAGAGTTGCTAGACGTGTTTTTAACACCCGGCCTTGTCGTGATATGGCAATGATGTTGGCGTGAAATCGAGAACGTAGCTTGAGCTCGTTAAGTTGTCGCCCTTCAATGCGAGATGATTCGGTAATGACCGCTTCAATCAATGAGATATCATCGGTTTTTAGAAGATCAGTAGAGATATCGCTATCTTCGATCCATTCCAGTTTTAGTGACTCAATTAAGTTTTTGAGTGTCGCTGCGTCGGCTTCCATGATTAAAATATCACCGGATTGAATGACAATTTCATGGTTGAGAGACATGCGTCTTTGGTTGTTTCTGATGATGCCGATAATGGAAAAATCACCCCATTCTTTGATTTGTTTTCGGCTGATGGTTTTGCCGACTAGAGGGGATTCGTCAGTGACGTGTGCTTCTGTGATGTAGTCTGTGATTTCAAAGAGTGAATCAGTGTTGCGTGCTTGTTTGCGATGTTTGGGGATGAGTCTCCAGCCGATGAATCCAACATAGAGCACACCAACGATAGCAACGACTAGGCCGACCTTACTAAACGAAAACATGCTGAATGCATGTCCAATGGCTTGTTCTCTATAATTTGAAATGAGCAGGTTGGGCGGCGTACCAATCATAGTGGTTAATCCACCCAAGGCTGATCCCAGTGCAATGGGCATTAACACCGTAGAAGGTGAGATATTAGCAGATCGTGCTGATTGAATGGCGATTGGCATCATAATGGCTAGTGCGCCAATGTTATTCATGAAGCTGGATAGAAAAGCTGTGAATGCCGTCAGTGAAAGAAGATAGAGTGTTCGGTATTGGGTGAGTTGGCTGATACCTCGTAGAGGGATTTGTAACAAGGGGGATTGGTTAACAATACTGGATAAAATCATAACGGATGCCACTGTAATCACGGCGGGG
>DMFG01000098.1:2237-4055 GCA_003450655.1 Coxiellaceae bacterium
CTGAGCCCGTTAAAGACGGCATGAAAGGGTACAGCTTGAAAGGCAACAGCAGCGGCTAGTGCCATTAGGGCAACGACATCATAACGCCATCGGCCCCATATAAACAAAGCCATGGTGCAAACCAATATAATAACAATGGTATAAGGTTGCGTAATCATGCCCTATCATTTCATTGCCCTATTGGGGTGTCAATAGTCTTATTTCACACTACAATTAATGCGGTAAAACGGGTGTCATTATGAATTGAGGTGCAATGTTATGTTGAGTGAACCACGACGTTACTTTATTGGTTTAACTATATCGGCAAGGCAGTTATTAGACTGGCAGGATCGTCTTAGGTGTAGTTTATTGGATGTTGCTGTTAAGCGCTGGACCCATCAGGGCGATGGGCATATTACTTTACATTTTTTAGGGCAGTTGAGTTTAGCACAGGCTGAAAACTTAATAGCAGAACTAACAATTATTTTTGAGAAGGCGAATATACGTACTCTGAAATTAAAAACTCATGCTATTGCACGGTTTCCAGTTAGTCACCCAAAAGTAGTCGCGGCTTTGATTCAGCCTTGTGATGATCTTAATGAATTACATGAAGCGTTGGCGGTCGTTTTAAGACAGCTATCATTACCGGTTGAGGATCGTGTCTATCAGCCGCACGTTACACTGGCTCGCTTGCATCAAAGGGACTATGAGGCATTTCAAGAGGTGTTGTTAGATGAAAAAACAATGGTATGCGCATCAGTGTGTTTGTATGAATCTACCCGGTCAACAGTGGGGGCTCGTTATCGTATTTGTCGTCAGTGGGATTTGATGTCCGAGTAAATAAGAAAAGGCGAAGCAATCAGCTTCGCCTGATAGGGTATAAAGTAATCTTAACCGAAAGTGTAACCTAATCCTGCAACAAAGATGTTCGGATTAGGTGCATATTCATCATCTTTATGATTGGCTTGGCCAGATGCGCGATCGTACTCCACTTTGGCGTACAGGTTGTCTTTAAGTGTGTAGCTTAGACCCACTCCAAAAAATGGACCAAAAAAGGTGTTGGAGTTAATGCCGTCAGAGTCTGAGCTTAGGTTGTCAGTAGTATTGGTATCTTGATAGTTCAGACCAGCTTTAGTGAAAAGTGTCATGTTATATTTGATGGGTTGTGATAGCTTTCCTGCAAGATAGTAAATGGATCCTTTAATATCGCCAGGTAATGTGAAAGTTGGGTTAGTTGATACAACTGAAACATCGGTTGTTGGCAGTTTAAAGCCACCCAGCTCAATAGCAAACCACGATGTCATCTGGTAACCAAGATCACCACCCCAGACAAGGCCGCCATTATCGTTTTTGGTGTAATCAAGTGTTAGAGTGGAAGTCAGTTGTGTTCCTGTGATTGTTTTCCATCCAGTATCAGCATAGCCGCCCATAACTTCTGCATAGGCATGACGTTTAAAACCTGTTGGTTGTGCCATGAATTCATCACCGCCTGCAAAACTTAAGCAGCTGATTGCGCATAAGGCTGTGGTTGAAAGTGTGAGTATGGATTTATACATAGAAAGACTCCCTGTCAATGATTAAAAGACGACATTTTAGCGGGGTTATTACTCGGCCGCAAGCATCTTATAGGGTGGTAGGCGGCGAGAGGTGGTTGAGTTGGTAGGTGGTGATCAGTGATTGAATAGCAGTAATGTATTGTTGCCCAATGGCAGAGTAGTTGCCTAAGCATTCTGCAAGCTGGTAGCCACTGATAGGCTTGCTCTGCTGGTGAAGTTGGTAACGTGCTTCACGTAATGAGTGATAGTGTTTATTGCTGTTGAGGTTTAATAAGTAATCGTC
>DMFG01000035.1 GCA_003450655.1 Coxiellaceae bacterium
ACGCCTCTTAAGGCTTGTGTGATTAAGTATGCGTTCTGCGGTGTAATTACTTGAGGCGCGAGTAAGGCAGGCATTTGCTCATCGGCAACATGACGTTGAGTCACGCAAGCCATACAAGCCGATGCTGGTGTGGCCTGAATCGCCTTATCACTTGCCATATCACGAATCTCAGCAATACCGTAAGGACTCACATGATAACCACCGTTGGCGAACACCGCATAACCCGTTGCAATATTGAGTGGTGACTCACTCGCACTTCCCAGCGCTAACGATAACGTGTGAGGCAATGAATTTTCTGGGAAACCAAAACGATGCAAGTACTGCAACGCATAGGGAACCGTAATGCCTTGTAACAATCGAATGGACACTAAATTACGAGACTGAGTTAACCCTTCTCGCAAACGCGTTGGTCCATTAAACTTTAAGTTATCATTTTGTGGACGCCAGAGTGCGTTTTCACCAGAGTCTTTCATCACTACCGGCGCATCATTAATAATACTAGCCAAGGTATAACCCTTAGCAATCGCTGCAGAATAAATAAAGGGTTTAAAGTTAGATCCTGCTTGACGTTCAGCTTGTGTGACTCGATTAAAGTTACTTAAGCGAAATGCATAGCCACCACTCATCGCTCTAACAGCACCATTCTCAGGATCCAGCGAGACAATAGCGCCTTGCACCTTAGGCACTTGACTTAAACTCAAATGACCGGCTTTAGAACGCACCCAAATCACATCACCAACGTGTAAAACGTCTTTGGCTTGCTTAGGTTTATGCCCTATCCAACCATGTTTTAATGCGGGTCCTGCCCAAGCTATGCCTGACCAAGGAAGTGTTGCCACTGAATCATCCGCTAATAATAATGTCGCAGACTTTTCCTGCAGTTCTGTAACAACAGCAGGCTGCAAATCATTGATAGGTTTAATGTCTACTAATACAGCTAACCCTTGATCATGTAATGTTTGATCATCCTGTGACAACTCTTTTAAATGTTGAATAGGGCCACGATATCCATGGCGCATCGAGTAAGCATCCAAGCCGTCTTGTAATGCCTGATTAGCGGCTACTTGAAGGTGAGCGTCTAAGGTTGTCGTAACCTGCAAGCCCATTTCATCCAGTTTTTTGCCATATCGCTTCAGTAATGTTTGATGTATCCACTCTGAAAAATAGGGAGCATGTACTGCAATACTCTGACGATGATAGGCAGCTGTGGCTGGCGCAGAAGACGCTTCATCACACTGTTCTTGTGTAATATATCCGACATCTAACATGCGCTGTAAGACATGATTGCGTCGCACCAAAGCCTGCTTTGGACTAGTAATGGGATTAGTCCTAGAAGGAGCTTGTGGCAAACCTGCCAGCATGGCCATTTGTGATAACGTTAATTCATTAAGGGGTTTTCCATAATACACTTGCGCTGCCGCAGCAACGCCATAAGCACGATGGCCAAAGTAAATTTTATTCAAATATAATTCTAAGACCTTGTCTTTACTTAATGCATGATCAATCTTAATGGCCAACAGAATTTCATTGACCTTACGACCATAGGTTTTTTTACGTGATAAAAAGAAGTTACGCGCCACTTGCATCGTGATAGTACTTGCACCCTGAACTTTACGACCGCTGGCCACAACAGCCACTGCAGCTCGCGCAATACCAATAAAGTCGACACCCGGATGGGAATAATAACGTGCATCCTCAGTAGCTAATACGGCATGAATAAGGTCTTGTGGAATTTCATCGATACTGACAGGTATACGACGCTTATACCCATACTGCGCAATCAGTTGATGGTCTTTATCGTAGATACGTGTTGGTACCTGCATGTGCATATCACGCAGCTCAGCGACACTGGGTAGTTGTGACTCCAAGAAGACCAATAGAGCTAACATTAAAATGCCTAATGTGATGACCACACTCAAGCAAGCCGTTGATACTCGCCCTAAAAACTGTCTAACTCGAGCCATAATCCACCCAATAAACGCATAAAAAGTACGCACAGTATATTTTTTAGCTAGCCCGGTTGCAAGCCATACCATGGCTCAAATAGCGGATCAAGCGCTATATTTACCCCGTTTTTACCCCTGTATTGAGACAAACAGTCAAAGCGGTATAGTAAGTCGCATCGGGTCAAATAAAGAACAGCATGCGATATCGAACAACACATCACCTGGGGTTATACCTCACACCAAACATTCTATATGGAACAACCCTCACGCAGGATCGATCTGGCAACATACAAGAACAATCACATCATCAAATGACCCTCAATGATGATCCAGCACCGTTCATTTCAGCCTTGTCACAACACAAGTCAACCAACAAAGCACGTTACCATGTCACACTCAATCAGGATTATGTCCACCAACAAGTCCTATCCATAGACACCCCGCTCCCAGCCGTCTATTTGCCGAAATATCTAGCACATCACAGCATCACGTTATTTCAACACACCTGGGAATCGCTCTATTGTGACTATTTGCCCATCCAAACAGATTCAGCAACATCAACCTACCTAATCAGTGCTTGCAAACAAAGCATTGCTCAAGAGCACCTTAGCTGCAACCTTCCACCAAAACACCGTCTCGCTACATTACAAATAGACAGCCTGTGCGGCTTACACCTTAATCTACTGAACAATCATTCATGCACGCCGCCCTATAACATACTGTATTGTGACAGCATGCAGCTGACTCACTACCAATTCACTACAGATAACATCAACTTCTATGAAACATACTCCGTTACTAAGGGGTATGACCACCTTGCCTCTAAACTACAAGAACAACTCACTCAAGCAATCGACACTCTATATATCACTGGACCTAACGAACAGCTCTATAATACTTTAATCGATCAATTATCCGATTCACATTCACTGATACCACTGCACGAAGCATTAGCGCCGCAAATCACGCTTAATCAGAATGATCACACTCAACGACATCACGAACTCATAACCACACTTACAGCCCTAACATCGCGATCATATGCATGTTAATGAATCTACTGCCTCACCGCTCTTATCGCACAGACCAACGTCGCAAACGACTAGTCATCGCATGTTGTATGATAGTAATGACGCTGTCCATACTGACACTGTGTTTTCGCCACCACCTACAACAAGCGACACAACTTAATCAGCAACGTACCCTAAACTATCAGCAGCTTGCTAAACAACTGCAACGTCAACAAGACCATCATCAATGCAGTACCATACGCTCTGTGCTATCACAGCAATCTGCTCTTGTGAAAAGGTTTAAGCAACAACACTGCTTAACGCAACTATTCCCTCAAGTGACTCAAATCATACCAACGAGTATCATTCTTAACCGTCTATCACAACAATCCAATCAACTCATACTCACAGGTCACAGTACCTCAGCAAAACCCATTCATCAATTGATCGATAAACTCAACAAGCTCACCTCATTGACACACTGTAAAATGACTTCTATTAACCATGCCATGCATTTAAATCAGTTTGATTTTGAGATACACGGCGAAATAACCTGCCTGGATAAAACCACATGACACTAAATCAGTTATGGGTAATAGCACGACATCCTGTTGTATTAGTCACAGCAACAACTCTCTATATTATCTTGTTTTACCTCACTCTCTGCTACCCTGAACAACGACACTGGCAACAGAGTCAATCTCTATTAAAAGAAGCACGACAACACTATGATCACCAACACAATGAATGGAAACAGTGTCAACATCCCCTGAATAAAAACACTCAACCACATCTTTGGTCCTACTTAAATCATCAGATCCATATACCATCTGCTGACAATCAAGCAGAACAGCTACTCAACTATTTTCATTCTCATCACGTATCCATTGAACATTACAGTACCGTTGACTCACCCTCACAACACCAACAACAGGTCCTCTATCGTGTCTGTGGAAAATACACTGACATCAAACGCAGTCTAATCGACTGGATAAAACCTCCCTTCCAAGGATGGATACACACCCTAAATATTCAACCCTGCCCTGAAAAACACTCACAACTGCAACTCACACTGCTACTGGAGAATACTCATGACTAAACACCATGCGATGCTAATCATCTTGCTGACTACCTGGATCAGCTATGTGCATGCCAGCAATAACCCC
>DMFG01000014.1:0-2045 GCA_003450655.1 Coxiellaceae bacterium
CTCTAATCTCAGCTTCATCACGCACACCACCCAAAGAGACACGAACAAATTCACGCCCTGTAGCACGAGCAATGGACTCACCTAAGGATGTCTTACCGACACCAGGAGGACCGACCAGGCATAAGATAGGACCTTTTAATTGTTTAACACGCTTTTGTACTGCTAAATATTCAACAATACGCTCTTTCACTTCCTTCAAGCCATAATGATCGGCATCAAGAATTTTCATTGCCTTAATTAAGTCATGACTCACCTTAGAAGTTTTTTTCCAAGGCACTAACAACATCGTATCAATGTAATTTCGACACACTGTGGCTTCTGCCGACATAGGCGACATCATGCGTAATTTTTTTAATTCGCTCAGGCTTTTATCCATGGCTTCTTTTGGCATACCTGAAGCTTTAATTTTTTCTTCCAGCTCTTCGAGCTCATTCGCAGGTATACCATTATCATCGAGATCACCCATTTCTTTTTGAATCGCTTTGATCTTTTCACTGAGGTAATACTGACGCTGACTTTTTTCAACCTGACTGCGAACACGGCCTTGTACGCGCTTTTCAACATCCAACATTTCCAGAGCTTCAGCAACCAGACGAGTTAAAAAATCAACCCGCTCTGAGAGTTGATTAAGTTCTAATAACTGCTGACGAACATCTAAGGTCATCTCAATGTGAGCAGCAATGCTGTCTGTAAGGCGACACGCTTTAGGGATAGCGGCAATGGAAGTATACACCTCTTTGGGAATACCTTTCCCAAGCTCAACTAACTTCTCAAATTGAGAAAGTAATGTTTTGATTTTTAGCTTCATTTCCGGCGACTCATCATCACCTTCTTCAGCCATCAAGCTTATATCAGCAGCCAAGTAATCTTCACCTTGAATAAAGGTATCCCTGCGTGCACGACTCACACCTTCCACCAATAGCTTGACCGTGCCATCAGGAAGTTTAAGTAACTGTAATATTGTTGCCACCGTTCCGACGGTATATACATCTTCTTCGCCAGGAACATCAACTTCAGCGTCTTTTTGCCCCAGCAAGAAAAGCTTTTTCTCCTGAGCCATTGCTGCCTCAAGAGCCAGGATGGACTCTTCTCTACCCACAAACAAAGGCATCACCATATACGGGAATACCACAACATCGCGCAGAGGCAGTAACGGTAACGTTAAATGCTGTTTGTCTGACTTTTCCATGTATGCCTCTCTGATATTTTTCTAAAAGTTATCTCTAATGTACTCATGATTCTGCAATAGATTGCTTATCGCTGCCGTTATTATTATAAACAAACACTGGGTCAGATGATTTTTCAACAACAGTTTCATCAATCACGACTTTCTCTAAATGTTCCATCGAAGGGATCTCATACATGAGATGCAATAATAAGTGCTCGACAATTGAGCGTAAACCTCGCGCTCCTGACTTTCTCTTGATCGCTTGCTTGGCAATGGCTTGTAATGCATTCTCTCTCAAATCCAAAGAAACGCCTTCAAGCTCAAATAATTTTTCATATTGCTTGGTTAATGCATTTTTAGGCTCACTCAGAATACGCACAAGCGCTTCTTCATCTAAACGCTCTAAAATAGACAAGACCGGCAAACGACCAATAAATTCTGGGATTAATCCATATTTCATTAAATCTTCAGGCTCAACTTGATCAAGCAGTTTCATTTCATGACCACTCTCATCACCCGGCTTCACTTCTGCAGAAAAACCAATACCCGTTTTATCCGTACGTTGTTGAATCACGGTATGTAAGTCTGCAAATGCACCACCACAAATGAATAAGATGTTTGAAGTATCTACTTGCAAATATTCCTGTTGTGGATGCTTACGACCACCCTGCGGAGGAATAGCCGCTACCGTGCCTTCAATTAATTTTAACAATGCCTGCTGCACACCTTCCCCTGATACATCCCTGGTTAATGAAGGGCTATCCGTCTTACGAGTAATCTTATCAATTTCATCGATATAGATAATACCGGACTGTGCTTTCTCAACGTCATAATTACATTTTTGTAATAGTTTCTGAATAATATTTTCAACATCCTC
>DMFG01000014.1:2362-3520 GCA_003450655.1 Coxiellaceae bacterium
ACATCCTCACCAACATAACCCGCTTCTGTGAGGGTGGTTGCGTCTGCGATGGCAAATGGGACATTAAGAATGCGCGCTAATGTTTGCGCCAGTAAGGTTTTACCTGAACCCGTAGGACCAATAAGAAGAATATTACTTTTAGATAACTCAACATCACCAGGCTTGGGTTTATGTGCTAAACGTTTGTAGTGATTATACACCGCCACCGATAACACTTTTTTAGCTTGCTCCTGGCCAATAACATAATCATCTAGCTGACGATGAATGTCTTTTGGCTTAGGCAGCTCACCTTGTTCTGAGACATCACCTTGCGCTTCTTCTGCGATGATATCATTACACAGATCGATGCATTCATTACAGACAAAGACCGAGGGGCCTGCAATCAACTTACGGACCTCGTGCTGACTTTTCCCGCAAAAAGAACAGTATAAAACTTGACCAGAATCATCGCTCATAAGGTAACCTCTTTTTCTAACACGCTGACTTTTCGTTCAGATACTTATTATATGGGGTAAAAGCATCCGTTTTTCAATAGCCTTGGAACAATGCTACTGTAAAAAAAACTCAATAAATACATAGTTTTATTAAAAATCAGTTAATTACATGCTGTAAATTAGATTTAACATCAAGTTAAAATCTAAGCCTATTGAATTTAATAAAGAACATAAAAAGAACAGGCAGCCTAAAGCTGCCTGAAAAATACACACACGCCAGTGATTAATCGCGGGTTTTAATCACGCTATCAATCAGACCATAATCTAAGGCTTGCTGCGGTGTCATGAAGTTATCACGATTGGTGTCTTTTTCGACTTCATCAAAAGGACGACCCGAGTGATCGGCGATAATGTTTGTTAACATGTCACCGATACGCTTGGTTTCTTGTGCATGAATTTGAATATCAGAGTTCTGCCCCTGATAACCACCCAACACCTGATGCACCATCACCGTTGAGTGTGGCAAACAATGACGTTTTCCCGCAGCACCACTAGTGAGCAACAATGCACCCATACTAGCCGCCATCCCCGTGCAAAGGGTACTGACATCAGGCTTAATAAACTGCATGGTATCGTAAATTGATAATCCAGAAGTGACCTGCCCACCCGGTGAGTTAATGTAGAGTGATATATCTTTCTCAGGATTTTCAGATTCTAAGAACAA
>DMFG01000014.1:3816-4417 GCA_003450655.1 Coxiellaceae bacterium
AGGATTTTCAGATTCTAAGAACAATAACTGAGCCACAATCAAATTAGCCATCTGATCTTCGATAGGACCAACAAGAAAGATAATACGTTCCTTTAATAGGCGAGAAAAAATATCATAAGAGCGCTCACCTCGAGCACTCTGCTCAACCACCATCGGTACCAAGTTTGCCTGCAACTCACTGTATTTTGACATAGCGTTCGTCCTTGTTTGTCTTACTTAGCTGGGTTCATAACATCAGCATAGGCTTTTGTTACGGTATTAATATCCGCTTTTTCTAGCAAAGATTCAATAGCTTGCTCTTCCAATACCTGAGATTCAAGCTGCGTACGCATTTGCTGATTCTTTTGATAGTACTCTAGCATCTGCTGAGGATTAGGGTATTGAGAGAACATCTCAAACATACGCTCTTGAAGCTTTGCTTGATCCAACTTCAGCTCATTAGTCTTAATCACTTCTGCCAATAACAATCCTAAAGTCACACGCTTAGTGGCTTCTTCAATGTAAGGTTCTTTAGGTAATTCCACATCAGGAAGCTGTTGCTTGCCTTGCTGCATCGCCATTTGTTGACGTGCCGATTGATGGAGATGATCCACTTCTGCAT
>DMFG01000018.1 GCA_003450655.1 Coxiellaceae bacterium
TGAGGCATGGGTGTGGTAGGTCCACATGCCGGCATAGAGTTGATGGTCGACTGGTTGTCCTGCGAGGTTTTTCCAAAAAGAGGAGTCAGCGCTGTCTTCTTTGGGTGAAGCATCACTGGAGGCGTAAAGCGGTATGCTCGCGCCTAATATCAGAGCAAGAATATAGGTGATGATTGTGTGCACTGTGAAGCGTCGAGTGTTACTTTGCATGTGAATTTTAAGAGGTCTGGTTGTCTTGTGTGGATAGATAGCGATGTGCAGTTTAAATCAATGCCTTTTCAAACGCGAGCGTTTGTTGAGTGTAGTGTTGGATTGTGTTGATAATGAGGCGCTCTTAATTTTTCTATTTAGTCTTTAAAAATTAGCTAGTTACACGTTACTTCTTGTTCGATTTATATGATATATAATGTATTGCATGAGGTTGTTTCGTGAATTTGTCTAATAACCGATCGTAAAATAGGGCTTTATTTGAAATAAATCATGCATTTAGATGCATTTACGTCCATAATATAAGTGTTAGTTATTGATCGCATGAATTAGAACCAGGGAACATGTTGTGCCAAAAAAAGATAAACGATCTCAGCGGAAAAAAAACTCACGCGGCTCTCGTAAGGATCCACACCTAAAGCGTGAGGCAAAAAAATACGATCACCCTGTTGCCAGTCGTGAATTTATTGCGCAAACATTAGAATCATTAGGGAGTCCAGCAACGTTAGACCAGCTGGCTGCGCATTTTCGCTTGCGCACAGTAGAGGAATTTGAAGGATTGAGGCGCCGATTAAAAGCCATGGAACGTGACGGTCAGCTGATGCGAACTCGTGGAAAGATGTACGCTCTCATCAGTCAGCTGGATGTGGTAGCAGGGCGTGTCTTGGGGCATCGTGATGGGTTCGGTTTTTTAATTCCCGATGATGGTTCCCCTGATTTATTTTTATCAGAGCGTCAAATGCAACAGGTGTTTACGGATGATCGTGTGCTTGTCTCTGTTTCTCAATCAGGTGGCCGACGCAAGCGTGAGGGGCGTATTGTCGATATTTTGGAGCGTAACACGCAGAGCTTAGTGGGTAAGTTTTACCAAGAAGATGGCTTGTTATTCGTCAGTGCCGATAATAAAACCATCAGTCAAGATATTCTGATTCTTCCAGATGGCCAAGGGGATGCAAAAAATGGCCAATACGTTGTGGTCGATATTGTGCAGCAACCCACTAAGCGTCACCAAGCGGTAGGGCGAATTGTTGATGTTTTGGGTGATCAGTTAACCTCCGGAATGGAGGTGGATCTAGCATTGCGTTCACACAGTATACCGTTTGAATGGCCAGAAGATGCTTTGAAAGAAGCACAGAGCTTATCTTTATCACTGAGCGAAGCTGAACGAGCTGATCGTTTGGATTTACGCGAACTGCCGTTTTACACCATTGATGGTGAAGATGCGCGTGACTTTGACGATGCGGTTTTTTGTCAGCGTACCGAGCAGGGGTGGGAGTTATATGTCGCTATTGCTGATGTGTCGCATTATGTTAAGCCTAGTATGGCGCTTAATCAGGAGGCACTGCACCGTGGTAACTCGGTCTATTTTCCATCACGTGTGATTCCAATGTTGCCGGAAGTGTTGTCCAATGGGTTATGTTCATTAAAGCCTCGAGAAGATCGACTGACCGTCGTTTGTCATATGCTGCTTAATCGAGAGGGTGTTCTGCACAGTTATTCATTTCATGATGCTATTATTCATTCTCATGAACGATTTACTTATCACCAAGTGGCCGCTTTAATCGCTCAACCTGACGCAAAAGATGCTCATCCTTTATTGCCAGGGCTGTTGGATTTCTACCAGTTGTATCAGCAGCTCATTCGACAACGTCAGGCGCGTGGATCCATCGAGTTCGAAACCACTGAGACACGCATTGTGTTTGGTGATGACGGTAAAATAGAAACGATTAAACCTGTTGTTAGAAATGATGCTCATAAGATGATTGAAGAAGCTATGCTGTTGGCTAATGTGTGTGCTGCTCGACACATCGAGGCAGCTAAAGTGCCTTGTTTATATCGGGTTCATGATACGCCTGATGATGATCGCATACAGGTTTTACGTGATTTTCTAAAGGCATTTGGCTTAACGCTGGGTGGTAAGGGTTCGCCATCACCGTTGGATTATACGCATCTGATTAAATCTATAGCGAAGCGAGATGATGCTCATATATTACAGACTGTTTTATTACGCTCATTGCCTCAAGCCGTGTATTTGCCAGAGAATCATGGGCACTTTGGTTTGGCGTTTGATGGTTATACACATTTTACTTCACCGATACGACGATACCCTGATTTGTTAGTGCACCGTGCCATTAAGCGCATTATGTCTTCACATCAGCAAGTAGTCACTGATGAGGAAGTATCACTCATGATTCAGTTAGGTCAGCATTGCTCAATGACAGAACGTCGAGCTGACCGAGGAACGCGCGATGCAACGGACTGGTTAAAATGCGATTTCATGCAAGATAAGGTTGGACAAACCTATGATGGCGTGATTGCCGATGTGACTGGTTTCGGTTTGTTTGTTGAGCTAGCTGGTATTTACGTACAGGGTTTAGTGCATATATCAGCGTTAAAAGGTGATTATTATCATCACGATAC
>DMFG01000148.1 GCA_003450655.1 Coxiellaceae bacterium
ATCGGTGAATATGATTGAAGTGCGGTAATGCTAAGAACGGGTTTCTTGGAAAAAGCTTAATACCACAACCTGAGTCAGGGCAGTTATCTTTGAGTATGTAACCGCGCACTTTATTAGCAATGCGCGAAGAGAGTTTTTTGAGCCAGCTGTAGGGTCGGCTGACGCGATGTCCTGCGATGACATAGGCTTTCTGTTGGTTGGGTTGTTGAAGAAGGGTGTCTATCAGTTTTGGGATATCGGCAGGATTGTTTTGGCCATCACCATCGAGTGTGGCAATCCATGGGTGCCGAGCGGCTTTGACGCCCGTAATAACAGCGGCACTTTGGCCAGCATTATGAGTATGTTGTAAGATTCGAAGTCTAGAGTATTGTTGCGTGAGTTTGACGAGTGTTTGCCAGGTGTTATCTTGGCTGCAGTCATCTACCACAAGGATTTCATAGTTGAGCACAGACGGTAGTGCGTCATCGATAGCTTTTACTAAGAGAGGAATACAATCTTGCTCGTCATGAACAGGGATGACGATAGAGAGCTGGTGGTTAAAAGGTGTTGTTTGCATAGTCAGTAAACCGTGGGTTATGAGAGTGATTGTAATTGCTCTAAAACGTCTTCAGCGATGTCTGCATTGGTATAAACATTTTGAACATCATCCAGATCTTCTAGAACATCGGATAGTTTAATTAAGGTTTGAGCTTGATCAAGGTTGACGTTAACTTGATTGGAGGCAATGAGTGTGACTTCACCATGATCAGGTATGAGTTCAGCAGCGATGAGTTGATCTTTGACGGTGACGAAATCATCGGCTTCCGTAATGATTTCCATGGATTGGTCGTCGTGTGTAATGGCATCAACGGCGCCTGCTTCTAGCGCGGCTTCAATCAGTGTGTCTTCATCTTGAGGTTTGGAAAAATGCATAATGCCTTTTTTATCAAAGATATAGGCAACTGATCCTGCGGTACCTAGATTACCACCGTGCTTGTTAAATGCATGACGCACTTCAGCAACTGTGCGGTTTTTATTGTCGGTTAAGCAGTCCACGATGATGGCGACACCATTAGGGCCATAACCTTCATAGCGAATTTCCATCATGTCGGCACCATCATCACCACCGGCGCCGCGCTTGATGGCGCGCTGGATGGTGTCTTTGGTCATGTTGCCACTTAAGGCTTTATCAATCGCAGTGCGTAAACGAGGGTTGTTAGTGGGGTCTGGATCACCCATTTTGGCGGCAACAACGATTTCACGAATCAATTTGGTGAATAATTTGCCACGCTTGGCGTCTTGCGCCCCTTTGCGATGTTGAATATTATGCCACTTACTATGCCCTGCCATGGTGATATGCCCTCGTCTGGTCTTGCCAAAAAGAGAGCGCATACTATCATAAAATGGGCTCAAATAAAGCGCTCTTGAGGAAACTATGAACAATCCAGCCCCGTTATTACTGCCTGAAGTCGGGAATTACTTGGGGGAACACTGTGTCCGTGATCACCCCATAGCACAAGCACTGTATCAACACACACAGGCTACAGTGTCATTCTCACAATGGTTGACCACACCTGAGCAAGTTCAATTTTTAGCCTTGCTTATCAGGATGTTATCGGCTAAGCGGATTGTTGAGGTGGGGGTCTATACGGGTCATGCCACCTTAGTGATGGCCGATGCGATGGGTAGTGATGGGCAATTGATAGCGTGTGATAAATCGGATCAGTGGCTTAAAACGGGCCAACCCTTTTGGCAAGAGGCGGGTGTGGCAGAGCGCATTGATGTTCGTATTGCACCGGCAGAGGAGACATTGCAAACGTTATTGGATGATGGTCATACAGGCTGTATGGATATGGTGTTTATTGATGCTGATAAGATTCATTACCCTATTTATTATGAGTTAGCTTTGTCTTTGCTACGACCAGGTGGTGTGATGGTGTTGGATAACGCGTTGTGGATAGGTGAGCACACGTATGAACAATCTTCCCCTGCAGCACGAGCCTTGCATGCAGTCAATCAAAAGGCGACACAAGATGATCGTGTTTGGTCGAGCTGTTTGCCGTTAGCCAGTGGGTTGTTATTGGTCTATAAACGTTAAGTCCAGTTGCGTGAGTGGGTCTGTACGCAGTTGACTAATACCCCCAGGAGCGAATATTAGTTTTTCGTTGCAAGGTGATGTTTGAGGCAACACCAATGATGAGCCAAATGATGACATCACTGATGGCGGTGCCAACCATTCCATACATAACGGTGAGTATTGGGCAAAGGATATAAAAAATCACCAGGCTATATATCGATATTTTTAATGCAGAGTCTTCATGACCGGTATATTTTAAACCATTGGAGCTATAGCCTAGTAGCATATAGACCAGTGGTGATACGCACAAGATAATAAGCGTCGTATAAGCTGAGGAAAATTGTGACCCGAAGTGATTCAAAAAAACATGCCCAAAAAACACGATAATAAGAAACATGCCAAAAGTAATTGGAATGCCTGTTAATGTGGATTTTAGAATTACGCGGTTAAGGTGTTGGCATTTTTGAGTATCATTAAAATGACTGGAAGTTAGCGGAGCAACAGCATTGTAGCTGTTACTGACAATCAGCCACATGGCTTGCGAAATGACATTGGCGACGGCAAAGAGTGCAGTCTGGTGTGCGTGTTTGTAGTCATGAATGAAAAAAGAGGAGGTAAAGAGAATTAAAATATCGGATTGAATAATAATCACAGTGGTCATATTAAATAAGGCAATTCTGAGTGACGATTTTAACCAGCTAGATCGTAGCTGATTAGGAATGGTTTGATTCCAATATTTAAATAGCTCAACTTTTTTCTTTTGATAAAAGTAATAGCAAGTGATTACCGTAATGATTGAAAGAATGATATAGCTAATGCCATAAAACACAAAGACAGGTTTGATGCCAAAAGTATACACGGGGTTTATTAAGAATAAACAAGCAATGCCGAGCAAGAAGACATTCAATGCTGAGTTTTCTGTGAAAGTCGCAAGCATATTGCGTTGTAAAGAAGAAAAATAAGCGCTGATCAATAAGATGCAGGCGGAAAAAGGTGAGAATAAAATAAAAAAGAAGGTGATGTATAGTCGCGGATGATATGCCTGTGCTAGGTGTTCAATCAAAAATATACTAGCAATGAGGAATATATCAATAATGATCAAGAGAAGGCTGTTTTTGACGAGAAGTCGCAATGACCAATGCAAAAAATGATGGGTGTGATAGGTCTCATTGTCAAATAGGTATTGAGCAAGGTATTTTTTTGAGGTGGTGTCTGTGCCAATGAGTGAGAGGGTTCCTAAGATCGTCAGCAGTGAGATGGATGCAGAAATTGCTCCGTAATTGTTAGGTAGCATGTGTCGGGTGAGAAAACAATTAAATAAATAGGTGGCTATATAGCCCATTAGGCTGATCAGCAAAATAAAGAGTTGTTGGTGTTGAGTTTTCGAGTGGTGTGCCATAACCGATAATCTCCTTATTGGTCGGTGCTTGGATTGTAAGCAATAATATAGTTGTTTTTACTATGGTTGTATAATTCTATCCCAGGTGGCTAATAGCTGATTGCAACAATGGTTGATTCTATTCATGGTAAAAGCAATCGCATCGGCTTGTTGATGTTTTTCTTCTTCTAAATTAAACGCGTCCAGTGCTTTTGAGGCTGTGATTTGTTTGTCTTTAAGGGCGTTGAGATGCTTGTCTTTGTCAGTGGCAGGCTGTTCAATCTCGATGTCACTTAAGAGTTCAATGAGTATGGCCATGTAATCTTTAATGTAGGGTGCCAGTGTTGCCATGATGATTGGAGTGTTTCGTTTGCCATCAGACACAGCCGTGTCGATGAATAAGATGTAATGAAAAATAGCACGTTGATAACGAATGACTAATAACAGTTCTTGTTTGAGGATGTTTTGACGGAATGACTCATATCGCATGCCTTTTATGATTTGACGTTGTTTAAATAGGGTTTTACTGATTTTAGCGTCAAGTTGGACCAGCTCTGTGTTGCTGCGTCTTTCAATTCCTTCAATGAAAACTTGATAAATAAAAGCATGTAATTGTTTGCAGTTACGAGCTGTTGCAATCACAAATGCCCGACGTGAATTGAGAGGAAAGATAAATTTAGAGACAAAAAGACTGATTAGAATGCCTAAAATAATATCAATGACCCGGAATCCTGCATCTAGGTATGAAGGTGTGTTCGTGAGTGCGATCATCGCAAAGGTGGCCATACCCAGTGTGCCAACGTAGTTAAGGTCATTTTCTC
>DMFG01000117.1 GCA_003450655.1 Coxiellaceae bacterium
TAAGCGTGACAGTATCCAGCGATCCAGTAGGTGTTGAGGTGCTTGCAAGTGTTGGTCTGGTGACCATTGGTCGATGCTCGCATAGGTGTGAAGAAATTTAAATGCATTATGCCAAGGCAATAAGGTGCGACGTACCATGTCTTTTACACCACTGTCGGTAAAGCGTTGTTCTTCACCTTTTACAAGACCTGAGTTCATTAAATACAGTCTTAAAGCATCGGCACCGTGTTGTTCCATGAGTTCATCGGGTGCGGTGTAATTTTTAAGACGTTTTGACATTTTCTTGCCGTCTTCAGCCATGACAATGCCATTCACAATCACGTGTTGAAAAGCTGGTTTGTCAAACAGCAAGGTTGATAACACCGTTAAGGTGTAAAACCAACCACGAGTTTGATCGAGACCTTCGGCAATGAAGTCGGCAGGAAAAGCTTCTTCAAAAGTTGCTTTGTTGTCGAAAGGGTAATGGGATTGTGCGTAAGGCATGGAGCCAGACTCAAACCAACAATCAAGCACTTCTTCGACTCGGCGATAAGTGCCTTCTTCATTCGGTAAGGTAAAGGTTAAATGATCAACGTGATCACGATGAAGATCGTTAACCGATTGCCCGGTGAGTGTTTCGAGCTCTTTAATAGAACCGACGCAATAGCGGTTGTTAGTGGTATCGTTGATCCAGATCGGTAGTGGTGTGCCCCAAACACGATTACGTGAAATCGCCCAATCACGCGCACCTTCTAACCACTTGCCAAAGCGACCGTGTTGAATGTGTCCAGGTACCCAATGAATCTGATCGTTGTTTTTTAATAGTTGTTCTTTGACGGCTTCGACTTTGATGTACCACGATGGGATGGTGCGATAAATTAAAGGTGTGTCGGAACGCGGACAAAAAGGATAGCTGTGCACGCAGGTTTTGTGATCAAACAACTGACCTAGATTTTTAATGTCTTTGATGATTTGCTTGTCTGCAGTTTTGATGTACTCGCCTTCATAGGCTTTGACAGCTTCAGTGAAGCAGCCTTTAAAATCGATGGGGCAAGGAAAGTCTTTACGTTCGAGTATTTGTAAGACACGATGATCGTCTTCACCAAAGGCTGGTGCACAATGCACTAAACCAGTTCCGTCTTGCGTGGTGACAAAGTCATCCGCAACGATCTTGAAAGCACCCGCTTGTTCCCAATCAGTGAAGTCTTTGAAAAGGGGTTCATAGGTTAGGCCTGCTAAATCAGCACCAGAACATTCGTCGAGGATCTCGTGTTCACGACCTTGGAATACCGCTTCAACACGTTCTTTGGCCACTAAGCATGGCTTGTCGAGCAACTTATCATGCACCGTGACATACGTTGTGTTGGCATTTACTGCAATGCCTAAGTTGCTGGGTAGTGTCCAAGGTGTTGTGGTCCATATCGCGCAGTAGCGAGGATCATCTTTCAGTTTGAACAGTACCGTGACTGCAGGATCTTGAACATCTTGATAATTCGAGCCAGCCTCAAAATTTGACAATACGGTGCCTAGTGCTGTTGAAAAGGGCACGACTTTTGTACCGTGGTAGATATAGTCTTTATCCCAGATTTGTTTGAAGACCCACCAGACGGATTCCATGAAATCTGGCTGCATGGTTTTGTAGTCATTATCAAAATCCACCCAGCGGCCAAGACGAGTGATGGTTTGACGCCATTGCGAGGCGTAACGTTGGACGATGTCACGACAAGCTTGGTTGTAACCGGAAACACCTTGCTCTGCGACGATTTCATCGGTGGACTTACCGTGTAGTTTGTCGATTTCATGTTCAATCGGTAGGCCGTGACAATCCCAGCCAAAACGTCTGGGGACATGATAGCCTTTCATGGTGAAGTAGCGTGGAATGATGTCTTTAATGGTTGAAGCGAGTAGGTGGCCGTGGTGAGGAAGCCCTGTGGCAAAGGGTGGGCCATCGTAGAAAACATAAGGCTGACCAGATTGCGTTTGTTTGAGAGACTGTTCAAAGATCTGTTGCTCTTCCCAGAAAGCCAGTACTTGGTGCTCTGATTCGATAAAGGAAAAGGTGTCAGTGATGTTTTGGTCAGTCATGATAGGTCTTTATTGTCGCTATAAAAAGAACAGCAGTGTAGCGTAGAGACCCGAAAGGGTAAAGACTCCAGGGCAATGGCATGCTAAGCTAATGGCCGTTTGTTTAATTCGGAGTTGAGTGAGATGGAACATCAACATAGATCAGCATGGCCTTGGTTATGGTTAAGTTTCGGTGTTGTGATAGCTGATCAATTATCCAAGTGGTGGGTGATGAAGGTCTTTGCCTTAGGCGAATCAAAAACTTTACTGCCGTTTTTAAATTTACGCCTGGTCTATAATCATGGTGCAGCGTTTAGTATTTTGAGTGGCGCAGGGGATTGGAAGTTGTATTTTCTTACGATCGTATCTGTGTTGGCTATTATCATTATGTTGATTTGGATGCGTACTTTGTCCAGACGTGATTATTGGTTGGCGGTCGGTTTCTCTTTGGTGATAGGGGGAGCTTTAGGTAACCTAATTGATCGTGTGTTATTAGGTTATGTGATTGATTTTATTGATTTTCATATTGGATCTTGGCACTTTGCCACGTTTAATTTAGCAGATAGCGCGGTCAGTATTGGTGCAGTATTATTGGTGATTCATTTCATCTTTGAAGAGCGTGGATAGTTGCATTAAGCTGTTTAATATATTGTCTTTTTTGGGTACAATCTTTCCCAGTTCATATGAGGTAATCAGATGCAGATAAAATTAGCTAACCCGCGTGGGTTTTGTGCGGGTGTCGATCGTGCAATTACCATTGTGCATCGCGCTTTAGAGTTATTCGGAGCCCCGATTTATGTGCGTCATGAGGTGGTTCATAATCGTCCGGTGGTTGAATCGTTAGAGGCTAAGGGTGTTATTTTTACTGACTATATTGAAGAGGTGCCTGAGGGAGCCACATTAATTTATAGTGCTCATGGTGTTTCTCAATCAGTTCGGCAAGAAGCCGAGGCGCGTGGGTTGCGTATATTTGATGCAACTTGCCCATTGGTCACAAAAGTCCATATGGAGGTGGCTCGTTATGCTCGGTTAGGTATGGAGTGCATTTTGATTGGCCATTCAGGTCACCCAGAAGTAGAGGGGACGATGGGGCAATATGATTGTCCAGAGGCAGGCATTTATTTGGTGGAGACTTTAGATGATGTGGCCAGCTTATCGTTAAAAAACCCTGATCAATGTGCATACACCACTCAAACAACATTGTCCGTTGATGATACGCAGCTCATTGCTGAGGCTTTACAGCAGCGTTTTCCGGCGATCATCTCTCCCAAAAAAGATGATATCTGTTATGCAACACAGAACCGGCAAGATGCTGTGAAAGAGTTAGCAATAGGTTGTGATGTTGTCGTAGTTGTTGGTTCTCCTGCTAGTTCGAATTCGAGTCGACTCAAAGAATTGGCAGAGCGTTTAGGTTGCCGTGCTTATCTAATTGATACTGTCGAACAGCTTCAGCGCTCGTGGTTTGAGGATCATCATGTTGTTGGTCTTACCGCTGGTGCATCAGCGGCAGAGAGTTGTGTTCAGTCAATTATTCATCAGTTGCAAGTATGGGGTGCTGAGGTTCCTCAAGAATTAGCGGGTGTTGAAGAGAGTATTGTTTTTGTTTTGC
Organism: Coxiellaceae bacterium; assembly: GCA_003450655.1. Classification (GTDB taxonomy): domain Bacteria; phylum Pseudomonadota; class Gammaproteobacteria; order Coxiellales; family Coxiellaceae; genus UBA9148. The sequence goes on from DMFG01000117.1 coordinate 3,653, forward strand.
CCAAGGCACTGCGAGAGACATCTTCTGAATCCGTTGAGGCTTGAGTCATCGCTATTTGTATGTGTTCTTTTTGGTAGGTCTGCAGGCATGCTTGTCGTTGTTGAAAACAACTATCGTTTTCTAATTGATAGCTTGGGGTACAAACAGTTCGTCGATACTCACTAGAATGGTGTCGTGCTTGGCATCGGTTAAAGTCATAGATCGCATGGTGTTTGCATTGAGCTGTTTGTTGGTCACAGTTAGGAGTTGTGCTAGCTTGTGTGGTTAATGTTGTACTTGCAAGCGCCAGGCTAAAAATAATCATGATAGGGTGTTTCATGCTACGTCCTTGTCTCATGTATTGCCCTTACTATACTGAATTGATCAAGGTTTGTGTAGTGATGTTATTGAGTCATAGTTTTAGTACCACCTTCTAATGATAGGGCTTGGCAAGCGGTTGAACTATTTTTTTGTTGAGATGTGCCGAGTAGGGTGTAGTGGTGAGCGCTGAGTGATGCGATGGTGTAGTGATATTGGGTTTGTTGTTCGAGCGCATTAATATGTAAGTTCTCTCGGTTTGCACCTAAATAAGAGCCATGTAATGTTGCATAACGTTCTATTCGATTGGCAATCTGTTGTAAGGCAAGTTGGCCTCGACGGCACTCTGTTCGTTGAATGGTGTGAATGTAATGGGGGTAGCTCCAGGCAGCGAGTAAGCCGATGATTGCAATCACAATCATGAGTTCCAATATAGAAAACCCTTGGTTAAACTGTATGTGAATTTGTTTTTTTTCTTGAGGGCGCCAAAACATCGTTTGACGATGACAGTCATTCTAACTGCTCGCAATACCGGGTTGGTTAAGTTTTTTGAAAAAGATGGATTATTGTTAAAAGAATGTACGCATTATGGTCTTGTTATTTTTATTGAAATCAGTATCATTAGCATTCTTCGAATGGCACATGCTATTCATCCGGTCGGGTCGTTAGCTCAGTCGGTAGAGCA
>DMFG01000134.1 GCA_003450655.1 Coxiellaceae bacterium
ATCCTACATTAACGCTAAATGGGCGCATTAGCCCTAACAAGAACCCTTTAGTTACTGAGAAATAACCATGAAACACGGTAAAATCGCCCTCTTATTCACCCTAGGATTAAGCACACTATTAACTGGATGCAACTTGACTCATGAGCAGCTCACTCTCACACCGAATGTAGCTGTAACACCATCTAATGTAGGACAAGGGCGAACTATCGCTGTTAAAGTATTCAATAACGTACCAAGCAAACAAATTGGTATTCGTGCTAGCGATTATGATCCTGATAGAGCGATTACGCTGACGAATAATTTACACGGTATGGTCGACCATGTCGTAACAACAACGCTTCAAGCCCAAGGTTTCAAACCGGTGCGAAACGATGCTTCAAGACACTTGGTGGTGAGCTTGAACTCTTTGAAATACCGTTATGACAATGCTGACACACTCAAAACAACCATTCATATCTCGTGCAGTTTATCTGTAAAAGCCAATGCTGAACATGAAACCCTATCGCGAACTTACCACTCTCGTGTAGATTTCAAAGTGCTAACAGCACCATCAATGGCAACCGATCAGGCCTACATTAATGCCGTGATCTCCAGCGCCCTCAATAAAATGGTGAATGATGCTCAATTGATGCATTTACTCAGTCAATAACCCCCCCGTTTATTTTAAGCAACCTAAATAGTGATCGCTTCGTGCGATCATTATTTTATGTCATCATTTTTCAGAACAAACGATTGCTGATCTTATAAATTTTAAAAAAAACACTTCGAGTGTTAACTATTGAATAAAACCAATGATAAAATGCCACTGATCACTGTCGCAGGCTCGACTTAGTCTCATTGATAATATGCAATAATGAGTTATATCATTCGAGGAGCTATTTATGGTCAGTCTACCCATCATTGATCTAAGCGACATCCATAGCACTAAATCGCAACAACGCCTCGCAGACGAGTTAGTGGATATCTACTCCACCCTGGGTTTTGCCATTCTTATCAACCACGGCATCTCACAAGACATGATCGATTCGATATTTCGTTCATCAAAAGCATTTCATCAGCTACCACTTCATGAAAAAATGGAATTACACCAACCCCATTCAGCTTGTGGTTACATCCCAATAAACACCTATGCTTTAAAAAAAACCGGCACCAATGACTCCACATCCACCAGCAATAAAAATGCCTCACTGGGAATTGGCACTGAAATCGACTGCGAACATGACCACCTAGCAGGCCTTACAGTGAGACGCAACCAATGGCCAGCGTCATTACCTCATATGCGCAACACAATAATGGCAGCAATAGAGTCGTTATCGCATCTAACACAACAACTGTTGTGTAGCTTTGCACAAGGTCTCAAATTACCATCCGATACCTTTCTACCTTGGTTACAACCACAACCGATCTATAATTTACGTTTATTACACTACCCATCCGACCATCAACGCGACTGCTCGAATACCTTTGGTATAGCGCCTCACAGTGATTACGGATTAATAACCTTGGTTGCTCAAGAGAAAGTCAGTGGCTTACAAGTCAGGACACCTTGTGGTACCGACTGGATCGATGTCGAACCCATACCCGGAAGCTTAGTGCTGAACACCGCTGACAGCTTAACTCGACTTACCAATGGCCGATTACTGTCTACCCCACATCGCGTGATTAACTCAACACAAGAAGAGCGCTACTCTGCTGCTTTTTTTCTGTCTCCTGCATTGGATGTGCCACTTAAACCGCTTGAGAAGTTATGCCAGCATGAACCAGCAGCGTTTGACGAGATCACCTATCGACAATATATCCAGCAGATACTAAAAAACAATTATGGACGTGACAGCGAGTAACGACATACTCACTCTCTCACCCAAAAGGTCGATAGACAGAATCGCTACCATTCATAGCGGCATCTGCTACCGCGCTCTTATCTAATGATGAGAAAACACTTAACGGATCAGCTATCACTGATGTTGGCGAATTTAATGGCTCTACACCTCGCAACAACTTTAAAGGGTGAAGTTCACAAGGCTTATCACACGATTTTGCGGCTGACATTAACTCATACATTAAGGTGGAGATATGCGCAATTACGTGAGACTCTTGACGATAATCTGCCTGAGGAATAGCTTCTAATGCACCGATCAGCCGATCCTTAAAACCTAAAACCAATGAACCAGACTCCCCCAATAAAGCCATTGAAGATTGTTCTTTTACAAATACAAACTTATCGAAGGCCATAAGAAAATCCGATTGCGGGTCACTGCCTAAGATCCACTGAATCTGAGACTTAATAGACTGTAGTGTTTGTTTTAATACAGGAAAATACAATACAGAATGATGATCGCAAAATTTCTCTAATATTTCTCCAATACCAACCTGCAATACATCGTCTTTTTGACTATCCAAAGTATTATAATATTGAGAAAGCAGCTCATAATGTTCATTAAAATTACGCTGCAACAGATCAAGACGCTTATCATCGGGGTAGTCTCTATCCATAATAAACCAATCCCAAAGATCCTTCACACATAACGAATGTAGTAGGTATTGCATATTATTGATCAACCATTCCCGCTCAAAAGGTAATAACTGATAACCCGTTGGCGTTCGATGCAATACACTCGGTTTTTTCTGAATAGCATCTAATAAGGGTAAGATAGAAGCGAATACAGGTGAATCAAGCAAGCCCTTCCCTAACACTTCTTTAAAATTCTCATCCAAACACAATGTTGAGAAACACCACTGATCTTTCATCTTCCAGAGATGCAACAGGCCGCCCGTCACGACAGCCCTATCACCTAAATAATGACCCTCTGACAATTGATGGCGATCATACTCCTCAATGGATAGGCATAATGGTTCGACATCATGAATTTGAAATCCACAACACCCACTAAATGCATTGGAATAAGAAGACTGCTTCATACCTTATTTCATGACTACTGCTGTAAAAAAAGCGATATTAACAGATCAAGATTAAGGAATTCTTAGTTATCGAGCGTATATATCAGTCATTAACACCTCATAAGACAGAAGATAATGGTTCAGGTGAGGTGCTACATATTGCATGTGAAGCGTCGGCCAATAAGACATCTCGCCATTCAGATAAAAACGGCAGCTTAATCGCTTCAGTTGACGATATTGGAAACTCAGACAAAGCCGCCAGTAACCGATCACAATGACTGATTGAGTAAAAAGTCTTTGAATGATCGATCAACAGTGATGCCACAGTACCCACAGACTCCTCGCCCATTTCAGTCGACCAATCATCAATTAAGTCCGTAACAAACCTCAGCAAGTGATTAACTGATAACGCTACCGATTGCTGCTCTAATAATTGATCTATCATCAATAAAACATGACTGTACAGAGCGATAGCATGAGAGAAAGTTTCATCGGCTGAGTGATTAAACCCTTTTTCCACTTGCACGGAAAACTCAGATAACAACACGCACTGCAGTGCGTATAACTTTATGCCAACATCATCCTGTTCAAACGGGCCGGAAGGTATCGCCTGTAATTCAGCAAAAAATAGTGAAGAGGAAAGTTGTGAGAGCACATGAACGAAGTATGATACCCACACAATATCACCGTGTTTTTCTAACCACTGATCTTGTTCCCATATCAAATGTAGAATTGTTTCTTTGGCTCTATAGCCATGACTTTCTTTTGGGAACATCACGGGTCTTGTGGTAGAACCAAGCCCTTTAAGAGCATTATAATAACGCTCACTTTGTAAAGGATATGTTCCTGAATTATTATCTGCTTCACCATGAACTAATAAT
>DMFG01000179.1 GCA_003450655.1 Coxiellaceae bacterium
TGTATTTTACTGGGAGTAAGTAGATGGGTGCGAATTCACGATCGAATCACAAAAGTAACAGACCTAGTAAGGTAAAGGGGACGTTGTTCAAAGCACGTCCTGATATTTATGATGAATTTAATATAATGATTCAGTAAAATTACTGATATTCGACAAACAGATTCTACATGTAAGAAAAATGAAAGAAGTTATTCTGAAGGTAACGTGAATAAATATTATCGTGAAGGTAAGGAATTACAGGTGAAACTTAAGGCTAAGCGTATGAATAAGTATGTAAAAACTCTTGCTAAAGAGTTGCATATGTTGAAAGGTTTCATGAAGCGTTTTAGTCATGCTGAGGAAAAAAGTACTTGTTCTTTAAGTTAGGTCTCTATAAAGGTCGGTGGGCTTAACTATATTCCGATCTCTTATTAGCCTTGTGCAATCAGTGTAATGAGTTATGAGTGTTAGTTATGAGAGTAAATAAGGATCTAGATACACCTGAAGTATTAAGGCAGCTATCTAGTAGTCATTGCTTGCATCAGTTCTGTTTCCTTTTTGGTCGTGGTGTTGCAGTCAGTTTATTTTCTACAGCTTCTTCACTATCTTTGCCTGTTGTTGTGGTTGCTCTGCTACAAAAGTATTCGATCAATTTAACGAACTTTGAAAAAAATATATATCCAGTTATACCCTATGGTTTATTGGTGGTATGTCGCTCATGGCTAGTCTCAAATGGTTTAGTAAACCGCCTGAATGGTAAAGAAGATCGACCTATCTTACCGTTAACGCATGAAAATGCTCGCTCGGATCATTCGCGAGTGATATTGGCTTTGCTAGCTAATCTTTCGAGTATTACTAATGTCATGTTGGTAGTGATGTTTAGTGCCAAAGAAGCGCATATAGCAGTGCAATGTTCTTTGTTTATTGTTTCTGGCGGACTTAATTATTTACTAGATTTATATACGGATGTTGTTGATAGTTTTCGCAAGCATGTTGAGTACTGTGATGATCAAGGTGTTCATGTTAAGCCTCTATTTAAGCAGCCTTTAGTGAGATCTGTATATAGTTATTCAGACAAGATTGCTGTTTGTATTCGTGAGCTATTGCCAGTGTTTAGAGGTTTTGTCAGGTCTCGTGCCTTTTTGGAGGTGATGAAAGGTTATATGAAAGAGCGCAATATAGCATTGCAGATTGTTTGTTATTTATTAGCAGTTTTAATGTATTGTGCATCAGCATATTCCTGTGGCTTTGAGTTAATTCAATTGCGAGATAATATTGAAAGTATGGGAAAAAATTTCGTGGTGAAGAACTATTTATCACATTCCTCAAGTTGCTTGTTGCAGTTCTTAGGGCGTGTCTGTAGCGGTCAAGTTTTTATGGATGTTGCGCAAATAGGTTTAACTCAGTCGATGAGCTTTTATTGTGTGTTGCTCTTTAGTGCTATAGGTTCTATGTCTTTAATTAAAACCATCATGACGATCTACCTCAGCAGCAATGATCGATCAGCTGTTGTTAATGGTCATGAAGGGTTGGTTATGCAGTATTATTTGGGGTGTGAAAAAGCATTAAGTTTAGCGCCTATCATTGATATCGCTGTGATTGGTTTGTCGGTGATTTTAGGTTGTTTGAGCACTTATTCACAAAAGTCGACACTATCACAATACTCCACTTTGTTAGGTGTTTATTCATCTACGCGAGTTCATCAAGCATGTGACCTTCCTTCTGAAGGAGGTCTTCATTTTAATGAGAATGAGTCAATAGGTGCAGTCGCAATGCCCATGGCATAAAAAGTATCTAGCGGGTAAATGCCTTATTGTAACGATGCTGTATTGTTGGGGGATGTTTTATATAGACTGAGGCAAAGCTCGGTGAATAATAAAATGGGGTTAAATGGTGAAAATCACCCAGTCTATTAGATTAAGACTGGGTGAATGAATGGGTAGCAACACTAGAATGGGATATCGTCATCTTCAATGGTTGCAGCCATAGGAGCTGCTGACATATCCGGTGTGCTTTGTTGGTTGCTGTTATTGTTGAATGAGTTGTTAGATGAACCACCTTGGCCGCGGCTATCTAGCATTTGCATTTCATTAGCAATGATTTCTGTTGTATAGCGATCGTTGCCTGATTTATCTTGCCATTTGCGAGTTCTTAAGCTGCCTTCTACGTAGATTTTAGATCCTTTATGTAGATATTCACCAACAATTTCAGCTAAACGATTAAAGAAGGCAACGCGATGCCATTCTGTACGTTCTTGCATTTCGCCAGATTGTTTATCGCGCCAGGAAGAGCTAGTTGCAATGGTAACATTGGCTACAGCACTGCCGCCTGGTGTGAAACGTACTTCAGGTTCGCCGCCTAAGTTGCCGACTAAAATAACTTTGTTAATACCTCTTGCCATGTGTTTGCTCCTCGTTATGCACTAATACTAATTACAGAATGTCACGCTAGGTTACAGGCTTCTACTTGGTTTCGCAATTCGTTCGGGTTGATTATTTTTTTATCAACCTTAAGGTAGATGAGCTGTTCTTCGTCGGAAAAAGCAGCTTCTTGAATACCTGCTGTTTGTTGGAATTGTGTGATTAATTGTTCTGTTTGTTCTGCATTATGGGGTGCAGAGAAAATGATAGTTGATAGGTAAGGAGGTTGTGCCATGGTGCTGGCCCATAGTAGCCACAGTAGACCTAGTCCGCTCATGAAGAGCAAAACGCCAGTGATGGAGTAATGCCCATATAGCCAGCCACTCAAGCTTCCGCCAATGAAAATACCGAGGAATTGTGCTGTGGAATACACACCCATGGCTGTGCCTTTGTATTGTATGGAGGCTAATTTTGAGACCAAAGATGGCAGTGTGGCTTCTAATAAACTAAAAGCGCCAAAGAACAGAAAGAGTAGTAAAAAGACATCCCATCGAGCTTGATGATAGGAGATTAATAATAAGCTACTGATAGTTAATGTGCTGATGGCTAATAGAAACACGGGTTTCATTTTTCTCCAGGCTTCAGCAATAATAATGAGTGGTATTGATGCAATGAAAGCACCACTGAGTATGAGTAGATAAGTTAGGGTTTGTTGATGATTCGTTAAGCCTAGGTTGTGCGTTAGTAATAGCGGTAAAATGACAAAGAGGCTGGTGAGCATGGCGTGTTGACTGAAGATGCCAAGATTTAATCGTAGTAATTGAGTGTTGGAGAAAACGGAGCGATAGCGATTTAGCCTATTTTCAGAGTGTTTAGGTAAAGTGAGTCGGGGTGGTTTTGCAATAGTGGGTAGTAAAATGCATAAAGCCAACACGCCAAGAATAGCTGTGGTCCAAAAAATACCATTGAGTTGAAAGTAATGATTAATCATTGGGCCAAGCACAATCGCAACAGAAAATGATAAGCCGATCATCATGCCAACCATGGCCATCGCTTTGCTGCGATTTTCATCGCGTGTGAGGTCGGCGAGTAAGGCAAGGCAAGTGCTGCCAATAGCGCCCGCACCTTGTAGTGCACGACCCAAGAGGATGCCATAAATCGAGTGAGCTTGAGCAGCAATAAGGCTACCAATAACGAGCAAGACCAGG
>DMFG01000059.1 GCA_003450655.1 Coxiellaceae bacterium
TATCACCCCAATAGCGGTAATTTCAAGGTGGCTAACAATACTCGAAGTAATGCTTGGGATCATATGGATCACAATTGTACTTGCAGCAACCTTAGGTTATGCCCAAGAGAAGTTTAATGAAATATCTATTAGGCATAAAGATAGACTGTAAGCGTCTAAGCTAAATACTCTCAGTCTTGCCATCCGTGGCTCGGAGCTCATTGGGAAAACGCATGCGTTTTCTGTGTCCTCTTCGCCCCGTCAATAGAAAGTTCTTTTTAGTGATAATAAAACGCTTTATCTCTTTGTGTATGGTTTATATCTATAAGGTAGTGACCATCTTAATAAAAATATACTCATCGATTCCAATGACGCAGGGGATAGTCAATAGCTTTTTCTGTAGGCGATTTTTGTTGTGATAATAGGTACTTTTCCTCAATCCATTGCTTGAAGTTGTTCAATATAGATGTGGTTTTTTCTTGGTGCACACACTCATGACGTGATGAGCTGAGCCATTTCAATTTATTGCTTGATCTGATTTATAGAGGCTTTTGACCACAATGTGAATTAAAAAAACAAGGTTAGCAGGTTAGAATTATTTGGCTTGGGTGTAGTTCCTGTGACGCTTACCTTCAGTGTCAGTTTCTGTATAAGGTAGGTTACACCAGAGGGGGAATGCCTAGTCCTTGAGTAACGGTCGTCGTCAATAACATGACAGGTTTAATCAGAATAAACTGAAGGTGTCCTAAGAATAACAAGCCGAGCAGAATGAAAAACCCATAGGGTTCAATTTTTTCATACCATCGCGACCAAGGTGGTGATAGAAAGCTAGCAACAACTCGACTGCCGTCTAAAGGTGGAATGGGAATTAAATTCAGTACCATTAATACGAAATTAATCACAATCCCGAAATAAGCGGATAAAAAACACAGACCGAATACAGTTTGTGTCGTATTAGGGTTAAGAGAAACTTGGCCTTTAAGCATTATATAGCAAGCTTTCGCAATCAATGCCCAGCCAAGTGCCATGACTAAGTTTGAAGCCGGGCCTGCAATTGCGACCAGTGCCATGTCGCGCTTTGGGTTTTTTAAATTTGTCCAGTTGACAGGGACGGGCTTTGCCCAGCCAAAAATAAAAGGGCTAATGCTAGCAATTAAAATGGGTACAATTATCGTGCCGATAAGATCAATATGTTTTAGTGGGTTGGCAGAAACACGGCCAAGCATGAGGGCAGTGTTGTCGCCGAGTTTACTGGCAATCCAACCGTGTGATGCTTCATGTAGTGTGATAGCCAGTAATAGTGGAATTGCAAGAATAGCAACGAGATGTAATGTTTGGGTGATAGAGGCGATGTTCATAGTGTCCCTAAGTGATGTATTGAAACACAGTGACTACTTTAGTAACGCCTTCAACGTGCCGTGCAATGTTAGTCACCTCTTCACCTTCTTTGTGCCCGGTGAGTCCCATTAAATAAACCACATTGTTTTCAGTGACCACTTTGAATTGATGAGATTTAAAGCCAGCCTTCGCAAAGAGAGCTGTTTTGACCTTTGAGGTTAGCCATGAGTCATTAGTGTGTTGTAGTGAGGATGTTGCACCTGCAAGTGTGATCTCATTATAGATGCGGCTAATGCCTTTAACACTCGATACAATTTCATAGGCGCGTGTTTTTAGTTCGGGTGTTTGTGCTTGTCCAACTAATAGTAGAACATGGTTGAAAGTAGCGACATGGATGTTGGATCGGCCTTTCAGTTCTGGGTCGTCTTTAAGAAGATTGACAGCGGTTTGTGTGGTCTTTCTATCACTGATAACAGTTTTGACGTCACGTTTATCATAGGCTACAGAGCTAGTAGTTGCAGCACCCACGACAACAGCAGTTGGTACGCAGGCGTTGATGAGTAAAGTGCTGAGAAGTGTTAGTGCGATTAAAAAACAGCGTAGCATGTTGATTCCTTACAGGCTGGATTATGTTTGAAATAATTCTGTATCGATAATATCACATAAGCAGTGGATGGCTAGTATATGGCATTCTTGAATGCGGCACGTACGATCAGCAGGCACTTTAATTTCAATATCATTAGGTGTGAGTGCTGTTGCCATGGCGCCACCACTACCTCCGCTTAGCGTGACCACATTCATACCGCGTTGATGTGCAGCCATAATACCTTCAGTCACATTATTGGAGTTACCGCTGGTAGATATTGCTAGTAATGTGTCACCTTTTTGTCCGAGTGCTTTGATTTGCTTTGAGAAGATTTCTGCATAGCTATAGTCATTAGCAATGGATGTGATGGTAGAGGTGTCTGTTGTGAGTGCTAGGGCTGGCAAGCTTGGGCGCTCTGTTTCAAAGCGATTGAGGAGCTCTGCTGCAAAATGCTGTGCGTCAGCAGCCGACCCTCCATTGCCACAGCAAAGAATCTTATTGCCATTCAGTAAGGTTTGCACCATCAGTTGGCCTGCCTCTGTAATCGGTGTTGCCAGAGTATCCATTGCCAAAATTTTGGTTTGGATGCTATCGTTAAAGTGGTTTTTGATGCGTTCGGTAATACGTGCTTGCGTTTCTGTGCTCATAATGGTCAATGGGGTTGGCTAAAAGTTTAGTATTGTACCTCAAGTGCATTTTGAATCCAGTAGATTTTTTTGTTCCCATCTTGACCGATAATGTCCAGCCGACAATCTGTGAGATGAGGCAGTTGGTGTTGGTATAAGTAAGTCTGAATGGTTTTTAGTAACCGGCGTTGTTTGATAATGCCAATGCTTTCGATAGCGCTGGCATAGTGTGTGGTTTGACGTGAGCGTACTTCAACAAACACTAAGGTCTCACGATCTTTCATGATTAAGTCAATTTCGC
>DMFG01000214.1:0-206 GCA_003450655.1 Coxiellaceae bacterium
TCAGCGGACAATATGATAAATTTTTGGGCCCTTAAAAGCCAGTAAAACCAAGATTTATTAGCCTTAATGGCTCCTTTTATGAGTTAAAAAGGCGTATAATATCGGGTTTGCAATTTAAGATGGTGGGTGACGTGGATAAATTATCATTACGCGGTGTGCGCACGCATAATTTGAAAAATATTGATTTAGATTTACCAAGAGATCAG
>DMFG01000214.1:557-3718 GCA_003450655.1 Coxiellaceae bacterium
GGAAAGTCATCATTAGCTTTTGATACATTATATGCTGAAGGTCAGCGTCGTTATGTTGAGTCTTTATCCGCTTATGCGCGTCAGTTTTTATCGGTCATGAGCAAGCCAGACATGGATTTAATTGAAGGCTTGTCCCCTGCCATTTCTATTGAGCAAAAGGCAACGTCACATAACCCTCGTTCAACAGTCGGAACCATTACAGAGATTTATGATTATTTGCGTTTGCTCTATGCGCGAGTAGGTCAGCCTTATTGTGCAGAGCATAATCATCCTTTGGTGGCTCAGCCAATTTCAGAAATGGTTGATACGGTGATGGCTTTGCCTGAAGAGACGGCTGTCATGTTATTAGCCCCTGTGATTCGTTCACGTAAAGGTGAGCATCAGAAGTTATTATCGAAGTTGCAGAGTCAGGGGTATGTTCGAGCGCGCATCGATGGTGATGTGGTGGAGTTAGATGAAGCACCCATATTAGAACCTAAGCAAAAACATACGATTGAAGTGGTTATTGATCGTTTAAAAGTGCGTGATGGTCAGCAGCAACGTTTAGCTGAATCATTCGAAACCGCGATTGCTTTAGCAGATGGTTTAGCTATTGTGCATATCATGAAAGACGCATCAGAAGATGTACTCTTTTCATCAAAATTTTCATGTCCTAGTTGTGGGTATAGTATCGAAGAACTGGAGCCTCGTCTTTTTTCTTTCAATAACCCTAAAGGAGCCTGTCATGGCTGTGATGGCTTGGGTGTGCAGCAGCTGTTTGACCCTTTAAAAGTCGTGATGAATCCGCAGCAAAGTTTAGCGGGTGGTGCTGTGCGTGGTTGGGATAGGCGTAACCGCTATTATTTTCAATTGTTGGAATCGTTATCACAACACTATCAGTTTGATGTTGAGCAACCATTCTCCATACTATCTAAGCAAGTGCAGAATGTCTTGATGTATGGTAGTGGTGAAGAGGAAATTGCTTTTACCTATCAAGGGGCTCAAAATCAGCCGGTTGAACGGGTGCATACTTTTGAGGGTATCATTCCTAATATGCAGCGCCGTTATCATGAAACGGATTCAACCGCTGTACGTGAGGAGCTTGCTAAGTATTTAACATTAAGCCCTTGTCCAGATTGTGAAGGTGAGCGCATTAGTCATCAATCTCGTCATGTTCGCGTGGGCGATCATCGCTTGCCAGAAGTGGTTCAATGGTCGATCCAGTCTGCGCATGAGTGGTTTCAAGCCTTGCAATTACCGGGTCAGCAAGGTGAGATTGCTGAGAAAATTATTAAAGAAGTGGTTGCTCGTTTAGGCTTTTTGGTCAATGTTGGTTTGGATTATTTAACGTTATCACGAAGTGCAGAAACACTATCGGGTGGAGAAGCTCAGCGTATACGTTTGGCGAGTCAGATTGGTTCGGGATTAGTTGGTGTAATGTACGTTTTAGATGAACCCTCTATTGGGTTACATCAACGAGACAATGAGCGTTTGTTGCAGTCATTAGAGCGTTTACGTGATCTCGGTAATACCGTCATTATGGTTGAGCATGATGAAGAGGCAATGTTACGAGCTGATCATTTAGTGGATCTGGGGCCTGGTGCTGGCGTCCATGGGGGCGAGATCATGGCACAAGGAACACCGGAGGATGTGAAAGCTAGTGAGCTTTCTTTAACGGGCCAATACTTGTCAGGAAAGAAAGCTATTCCGCTACCTGAAAAAAGAATTGCGAATGTGTGTCGTCAAAAGCTCACCATCAAAGGAGCAAGCTTAAACAATTTGCAGGACGTTACATTAGAGTTACCACTGGGATTATTGACTTGTGTGACAGGTGTCTCTGGCTCTGGAAAATCGAGTTTAATTAATGGCACGTTATATCCTATTGCCGCACAACGATTGAACAGAGCTACATCGCATACCATTGGCCCTCATCGTTCTGTAACAGGTTTAGATGAGTTAGATAAGGTGGTTAACATTGATCAAAGTCCTATTGGTCGAACGCCGCGTTCTAATCCAGCAACTTACACCGGCATGTTTACCCCTATTCGCGAATTATTTGCGGGCACTCAAGAAGCTCGTTCCAGAGGGTATAAGGCAGGCCGATTTAGCTTTAATGTTAATGGTGGTCGTTGCGATGCGTGTGAGGGTGACGGTGTTATTAAGGTCGAGATGCATTTTCTAGCGGATGTGTATGTCACGTGTGATGTCTGTCAAGGTGCTCGATATAAGCGAGAGACTTTAGAAGTGTTGTATAAAGGTAAAAACATTTATGACGTCTTAGAGATGACGGTGGAAGACGCGGTTGAGTTTTTTGAAAATGTTCCTAGCGTTAAACGAAAGCTCGATACTTTAATGGATGTGGGTTTGTCATATATTACATTAGGGCAAAATGCGACGACTTTATCGGGTGGTGAAGCTCAGCGGGTTAAGTTATCGCGTGAGCTGTCAAAGCGTGCTACCGGTAAAACGCTATATATTCTTGATGAGCCTACGACGGGTTTGCATTTTCATGATGTGAATCAATTGATTGACGTGGTGATGCGTTTGAGAGATCAAGGTAACACTATGGTGATTATTGAGCATAATCTTGATGTCGTGAAAGTTGCTGATTGGGTGATTGATATGGGGCCTGAAGGTGGTGCTGGTGGTGGTCAGGTGGTTGCGGCGGGATCGCCAGAAGCGATTGCTAAGCATGCAGATTCTCATACGGGGGTTTATTTGAAGCCGCTCTTAGATAAGCCAGCTTTATAAGTAATAGACGTAAAAAAACCACTGACATAGGTATATGAAAGTGGTTTTGTTCCGTTCGTGTATTTTGCTTAAAATAAATCTACTTAGGAATCTTTTTCTCTTTGAATTTGGTCATCATGCCGCGTTTTCCGGTTTTTTCGTCAAATGCGCGAGGATCAAATTTCATGAGTTCGATCTTATCGGGGGTGTTGTTTTTGTTTTTGTAGGTTGTATAAAAGTAACCTGTTGCTTTTCCAGCTTGTGTTTTCCCACTGGATAGCAACATAATTTTTTCGCGTGGACCTTTTGATGCCATGTCGATTGCCTCTAGTTAATATTTTCGTTGTTGTTAATGCGCTCTATGGCTGCTTCGATACCGATTTTATCAATCGTGCGAAGGCCGCGTGCAGAGACGCGTAAAGTGACATAGCGCTGTTCGCTAGGTACCCAAA
>DMFG01000190.1 GCA_003450655.1 Coxiellaceae bacterium
TGAAGGGTAACTCACCAGAAGAAAGATTCAATGACTTCATACAACAGTCAACACAAGAAGCCATGTATGAACGTCTTTGGGATACTTATCCTGTCCTGAAGAAATGTGTTGAAACCAAAGCCAATGACTACATTGCTGCGATGAGTGAATTTCTTAAACATCTCGACAATGATCTCGAACACATAGAGAAAACACTCATTAATAAGTCAATTAAACGCTTTACGCAATTTAAAGCGTCAGGTGACACACATAGGCAATGTCGACGTGTCATTATTATAAGCGCTATATCAGAGGCGAATAGCCCTATACGTTTCGTCTATAAACCAAGAAGCTTGTCCAATGAACGTTATTATGCAGATTTTTGTCGTTGGTATAATAATGTGAGCCAAACACCAGCGCTTAAGTTTCCAACCATCATAGAACATGATACACATGGTTATTGCGAGTTCATCGAACACACCACTTGCAAACAACCAAAAGATATCCATGCATTCTATCACTCTTTAGGCGAAATTAGCGCCTTATTGCTGATCATTAACGGCCTAGATATTCATTATGAAAACTTAATCGCACAAGGGCCTCATCCTATTCTCATTGACATGGAGTGCATTATGGCTCCCGTAATAAATGCTAATCAATACTCCTACCCTAACGTAGGTCAAAGCCTTATCTTACCTCGACAGACTAATGTGAATAAAAAAAGTAAGGGTGTCGATATATCTGGTCTGAGCGATAATGACGACCAAAAATTATGGAGAAAAGTCCCATGCTGGCATAAACCAGGAACTGATGAAATGCATCTTATACGTGAAGATACCACCATCAAAACATTTGGAAACACACCTCGATTATCGCATCAACGCGCCAAACCCATTACACAGTTTGCTGGGGATTTTGAGCAAGGATTTAGAACGGCCTACACAACGTTGATGAAACACCGTCAAACACTATTATCAGATAACTCCCCCCTATTTAACAAAGAATCAGTAATTACACGTTACCTTTTTAGGAGCACAAGCGACTATGCTATCTTACTCAACGAAAGCTACCATCCACTACTACTCGATGATGAAAAAAAATACAATGATCATGTCAATTGGCTAGATGAGATGCTGGCTTATAGACCTTATTATAAGAACATTATCATCAGCGAAAAAAAAGATATTCATAGGGGTGACATTCCATATTTTGAATCACGCGCTGACAAAAAGATAGCCTATGACAGCAACCTTAATCCTATATCCTGTGAGATTGTACGAAGTGGTGAAGAACAATCTCGTCAGTTACTAAACAACTTATCCGAGGAAGATTTATCCACGCAATGCCAACTCATCCAATTTAGCTTTATCGCCCATAACTGGAATAAACTCGATATCACAGAAATTAAAGGGATGCGTTACACAGAGGATGAAGACCATCATCTAAAGTGCCAGGATATTATCCAGCATCTTAATAAAAGCGCAACCACTAAAGATGGGCATATTAGTTGGCCTCAATTATCCATGGATGAACACCAGTCTTGGATCAGTGATCTCACAGATTTCACATTCTACAATGGCACAATGGGCGTCGCATTTACACTCGCACAATGGCATAGATTCTATTCGTGTCATCATTGTCAAGATTTAACAGAACAAATTTTAGAATCTATTTATCGTCATCTCTGCAAGCATCCTGCTGTTGGTTTTGGGCTCAATGGTTATGCTGGCATGCTTTATGCCGCCCATCACATAGAACAATGTGGATTTTCAAAAGCAAAGCCTATTATTGACCTTTTAATCAAGAATAAAAATGCAACACCGAGTCATCATGATGAGGTATTCGACCTGATGGGAGGGATTTCTCATGACATCACGACACTACTGCACTTAATGAACCAGTATGATTTAGATGAAAATGCTATTCATGAAAAAATTAATTTCCTTAAAGAGCAATGCCCAGACCCAAGCATTTTCTCTCACGATGAGGACAGCCAATTTGAAGATGGCACAAAACATCCACCCCTATTAAGTTATGCCCACGGAATTGCAGGTGTTGCAATCTGCTTCTCACGGTATGCAAAACAATTTGATGATGAATTTTCAAAAGAGTGGGTATTTAAAACGTTTGATTTATTAGACCAGTATTATAACTCAGATAGGCAATATTGGCCTGACATGCGCTGTTGTAGCGATTTCAAGACACTTAACGATGTAACAGCACAACCACCTGCGTGGTGTGGTGGACATGTCGGCATCGGTTTATTTTACATCGAATGCTATGAACAATGGCCTGAACTCAAGGAACGAGCTCTAAATCGCTTGGAAAATGCTCTATTAGTTACCCAAAAAACAGCACAATCCAATCATCAAACTCCTAATTTATGCTGTGGGTTTTATGGCGACTTAGACTTTTTAGTCGAGATCAATAATCGTATGCCTAATACCCTATCCACCCCAATAGACCCCATTATCCAGACACTTATAAAGAAACTACCTACCTATCAAGTTGATTCGAATTTTGTTTCTCTATTTAGAGGCATGCCCAGTTTTCTTTATTGTCACTTGAGGGCCCATCAAACCAAAGAAATGCCATCGGCTATTTTTTGGTAGTCATACTGTCACATTGAGCAACACGACGTGACTTAACCTAGAAGATACCTGAAATTGATTTTGCAAGACCTGATTCAATAGGCTCTTTAGCAGCAGCATATTTTAAGTTAGCTTTTTCAGCAGTTGTTGCAACACGTACCGTATAGACCTTATTTTTACCCGAGCTAAGATGCTCAGTAATTTTAACGTCAGTGAGACCTGAAATGATAATGTCTTTAACGGCATTGTCTACAATAGTAGTGGCAGCAGCGCCGATAAGACCACCAGCAGCAACATTGTGGTGACCTGCTGTTGCCCTAGAGGATGCAATAGCGGCACCAGCAACAGCACCTTCAGCAGTCCCACCATAACCTGAATGAGTCATTTCCTTAGCAGATGTTACAGAAGTTTTACCAAACTGTAAGACATTAACTTGCAGAACGTAGTGTGCATTGCTAGGCGAGTTTGTTACCGTATAACCTTTATTCGTAAGATTAGAAGCGATTTGTGGCTTTAGATCAATCTGTTTGTCAGTCGTATTATGAATATCTAGGTAAACCGTTTTATTAGCATGATCCCCACTCAAAAAGATACTTTTACTCATGGCAGTGTTTACTTCTAGAGAGTTGTGAGCTACCTTCGTTCCTATTGCTGCACACCCGGACAAGCCTGAGATTAAAATGCTGCATGTTGCCACGGATAGTAAAGATTTCATTTTCATAGCAGGTCTGCCTCTTTTATAACCAGTCGAATAGTAATTAAATTAACGAGGAGTGTAAAGGTTTTATTCCATGGTGAATATACCTCTTTACAAATACAACGAATCGTATTTTTTTACTAGAAAACATCAGTATTTACATCGATAATTCAATGAGTTATTTAGATTAATGTGAACGTCATTTATTTAAGTCATCAAAACGCACAATCTAAATTCCAGGAAAATGCGCTCTTAGTGACCCAAAAAACAGCACAATCCAATCATCAAACTCCTAATTTATGCTGTGGATTATATGGCGACTTAGGCTTTTTAGTCGAGATCAATAATCGTATGCCTAATACCCTACCCACGCCAATAGAGTCCATTATCCAGACACTTATAAAGAAACGACCTACCTATCAAGTTGATTCGAATTTTGTTTCTCTATTTAGAGGCATGCCGAGTTTTCTTTATTGTCACCTGAGGGCCCATCAAACCAAAGAAATGCCATCAGCTATTTTTTGGTAGTCATACTGGCACATAAAGACTGCCAGTGAATAGATAATATAACCACTTTCGTACTACTCGTAACGCTACACCACCTAATGATAGCGAGCTAGCAGATATCGATTCGATTTGTGCTAACAGTGTCATGTACAAGAAGAAAATGTTTTATTTGTTTGACCTTGATATTCTTCTTGCAATTAATCTATATCGACTTGTCCACCATTAAATATAAAAGAACTCTCTAGCTTTGAACCATCCCCTATGCAAGCATAATAAGTATTAAGGGAATCAGTTATTGTCTGGTAAACCTGACTTGCGGAAATATGGGTGAATATGACTTGAGGTTGTGTCTTTCCCTTAAGCGATTTCAGGGAATCCATACAACTTTGCCAACCTTTGTGGCATTCGCCATCATAGGGCATCATGGTGAAAGGAAAGGATTTGTATAGTGTGCGTGGGCGGTTGGGTTGTAATTCTTGCAACTTAGTGAGCACCAGGTCTAATACACTGAGTGCTAGCTGAATATCTTTAACATCTTGATCCACTATCTCCTCAGGGTTTTGAGAGTTTTCGTATGTTTCGTTTTTCACCCGAAAACTGGTTATTTCTAGTGGATCGGCCCTATTATCATCGATATTGCCAAGCATAGCGCGCATTGTTTTACCGTACTTATTCAGATTAGGTCGACAGTTAAAAACTCTAGCATGTTGATCAAAATCAGCTTCTTGATAATTTGGAAAGTAGGCCTTACTAAACCATCCAGTCATCTTAGCCACCTGAATATCAATATTACCTTCTGAATCGATAAGAACCAATTGATTATTATTTACCTCATCT
>DMFG01000181.1 GCA_003450655.1 Coxiellaceae bacterium
TATTGCACTCGAAGTGGTTGAACATCTAAAAGCAGAAGGAAGGACCATTGTTTGGGGCCCAGATAAACACTTAGGTCACTACATTCAACAACAGACTCAAGCAGATATGTTACTTTGGAACGCTAGCTGTGTTGTCCACAATGAATTCAAAGCCTATCTCCTCGAAGATATGATGAAACAATATCCAGACGCTAAAGTTTTAGTGCACCCAGAGTCCCCTGCTTCTGTCATTGGACTAGCTGATGTTGTAGGCTCAACCGCCCACTTACTCAAAGCTACCTATACCTTACCGGACAAGACTTTTATCGTAGCGACTGATGGTGGCATTCTTGCTGAAATGCAGCGCCACTCCCCAGATAAACAATTCATCGTAGCGCCTGCTGGCGGCAGTGGAGCCACTTGTAGAAGCTGCGGACATTGCCCATGGATGGCTCAAAATACTCTCTTAAAACTGAAGTCAGCCTTTGAAGCCACGGACTGTGAAATCTACCTTTCCGAAGAACTCATTCAAGCGGCGCTCAAACCCTTACAACGGATGGTCGACTTCCAGAAAAACGGAGCATAGACATGACAACACCTGAGATCGGCTCAAACACAGACACATTAATTTGGAACAAACCATTACAAACAGCAACAATACATTGCATCAAGACAGCACTAGAAGAAGATATTCAACAAGGCGACATTTCTGCTGCGCTTATTCCACCAAACACACAAGCGCACGCGCGCATTATCACACGTGAACCAGGCGTTGTGTGCGGTATAGACTGTGCACAACAGGTATTTCACACCGTTGACTCAAGCTTACTCATACATCAATACGTTAATGATGGTGACAGCGTAGCACCCAATCAATGCCTAATAGAAATAACAGGCTCTGCTCGTAGCTTATTAACAGCAGAACGAACCGCACTGAATTTCTTACAATGCTTATCTGCCACATCAACTATCACCGCACAACTCGTACAAGCGATTCAACATACTTCATGCCGAATACTGGATACTCGCAAGACCTTACCTGGATTACGTCTATTGCAAAAATACGCGGTGCATTGTGGTGGCGGTGATAATCACCGACTTGGCTTATTTGATGCCTTCCTACTAAAAGAAAACCATATTGCCGCCCATGGCTCAATCAAACAATTAGCTCATGCTGCAAGAAAACAGCACCCTCATCATCTACTACAAATAGAAGTTGAAACATTAGAAGAATTACAAGAAGCTATCGATGCGGGTGTCGATCGTATTATGCTGGATAACTTTTCCGTATCAATGGCCAAGCAAGCGGTGTCACTCACACAAGGCCGCATCCCCCTAGAAATCTCAGGAAATATACAAGCTGACACACTCGTTGCATACGCAGAAACAGGTGTTGATTATATTTCGATTGGCGCGCTCACTAAACATATCCAAGCATTGGATCTTTCCATGCGACTAACGATTAATGAATAATCCAATACTGACTCATGATGTTGTGATTATTGGCAGCGGTCTCGCTGGCATGTCATCTGCGCTTCATCTTGCAGAACATTACTCCGTGGCGCTTATCTTTGAAAATGACCATATGTCTGGCGCAACACCATGGGCGCAAGGCGGGCTGTCTGCTGTTTCAGATGAACAAGATAATTTTGAAGAACACGTCAAAGATACCTGGGAAGCCTCAGCATACCAAGGAAAAAAAGAGACCATTGAATTATTTGCTAAACAATGCCCGCAAGAAATTGATTGGCTGATAAAACTTGGCATACCATTCACAACAACTGAATCTGGCACCTATAGCTTGCATCGAGAAGGTGGACACAGCGCACGACGTATATTTCATACAAACGATCATACAGGCCTCACACTAGCAGAACACTTTGCAGCACGTGTTCAACAACACCCGAACATACAATGTTACCAAAGACACATAGCGATTGAATTACTATCTGTTGATGATACCGTGCAAGGTGTGAGGACGTGGCAAAGATCCACTCAACAATTTCAAGACTTTACAGCACCCCATATCATACTAGCCACTGGCGGGGCAGCTGGACTCTATCCACTCAGCACCTGCCCAAATCCTGCTTACGGATCAGGAATTGCACTGGCGCATCACGTTGGTGCCGTTATTGAGCACATGGAGTTCACGCAATTTCACCCTACACGTTTTTATCATACTGACTCACCACCTTTTCTCATCTCAGAGGCACTACGTGGAGAAGGGGCATTATTACTGACTCAAAATGGTGATCGCCTCATGCCACACTATCACCCACTTGCCGAGCTAGCACCAAGAGATATCGTGTCACGCGCCATCTACCAAACTCTCCAAAAACATCAACAAGAATATGTTTTGCTTGATATCCGACATCGCACGAAAGAGCAACTCACAAAGGCTTTCCCACGTATCGTGAAACACTGCGCTCAATATGACATACACCCTCATAAAGACTTAATCCCTGTTAGTCCAGCCGCACATTATACCTGCGGTGGTATCACTGTGAATCACTATGGTGAAACATCCATTAAAGGCTTGTATGCCATTGGAGAAACCGCCAATACAGGAATTCATGGTGCGAACCGATTAGCCAGCAACTCTCTCTCCGAATGCCTTGTATTTGCAAGAACAACAGCTGATTGCATCAAAGAAAAGATGAATCACCGTAAACTATTATTGGACTTACCCCAGCATCACAAACCTTATACGATGCCCAGTCAAACAGCATGTGAAGAGAATATCAAAGTTATTCATACCATCATGCATCAAAACCTAGGCATTGCACGAAGCCGTGATGATATTGAGCAAGCAATGAGTGAATTACAACGTATCGATACAACACTTAATTGCACACCACATACAACACAACTTCATGCAGCAGGATGGAAAGTACAGCAGATGATAACTGTTGCTCAATTAATTGCTCAACAAGCACTAAACAGAAGCACTAGTTGTGGCGCTCATTACCTCATCCCATAGCTAGATCAAAGGCTTTTAATGAAGCGTATTCTTTCAATCAAGCAGCCCAACTCTTGACACATCTCCACTGGAAGGAACGTTTTAACATGCCACTGATCAGCCTCAAGTAATTGCGCCCTACCTTTCCAGAAAGACCCATCTTCTGATTGATTGGCAACAATACTGATAAAAAATATTATCAGTATTTAGTTCAACGACTGAATTGTACGCGTCTAAACTATTCACCAAAGGTGTTTACAATCAAACGAGGCCATAAAGATTTTGCATTATACCGTTTTCAGATGAGCATCAACACCTATTTAGGCCATTTAGTATTTGATCAGGATTTTAGTCACGCAATTTAATTTCAGTAACTTAGCCAATAACATAATCAACCTCTGATACATCTATAATGTTTTTATATAATTACTAATTAGCAAGCGTCGCATTATCTGCTCCCTATCTAAAAAATAGTAAGTATGGGCATCTTAATACATACCCTCTTCGTGAGAATCATACATGTCATTATTATAATAATTCTGAAATACCTGAGGTTATAACAGATATTGACTTGCATAATCGGGTATTAATAAGGTAAGCGTTAATTAAACTCTATCCCCTAAATCTAAATGTTAACCATGCAATACTAGTCTTAACAAACTAACTATGAAAGACTGATAGATGACGCCCTTAAATATTTAGACACCGTGGTCAATATAAATCAATAACATCGATGACAAAAGAGTTAACTGTCATCTATTCTATAATGGAATACTATGTATTCGAAAAAATACTAAAAAAATTAATAGTTTGTTAATATTTAATGAATAAACTGCATTTGATCCCCAGATCCACTTCATAAACAATCGAAAAACTGGAGAAAAATTATGAATAACATTTACGGAATATTCAATAGATCTGACAAACCTATGAAAGAAGAGCTTATACGTACTGCAAATGTAGTGGATGATACAACTAAAGAAGCAGTTAATAGTAAAGATAATAACTTACCGGTCGCCTATTCTGTCGAAAACCCAATTATTGTCCCGGATGTTTATGTTGAACATAGTTCAACTGACGAAGAAGAGAACCGACCCCCTCTACGTGTAAATTACTCTAGCCCGTGCGCATTAAATAGTGGAGAAGCATGTTTCGACGTTGGTGAATGTGCGATACTATGCTGTGAAGCATTGGGTTCTTGTTCATAGGGTTCCGTCTTTTTGAATAGATATGGACTCTTTGATGTTTATTAAAAAAATATAAGTTTATGATAGACAAAACCAATAAAACTCCAGTTACACCAAAAATGTAAAAACTCAAACTAGTTATCATTAAAGCCCTGCATTATTGAAAATAATGTTAATCATGTCTTAATAGTGAATTTTCAACAAAAAGAGAGGACTCAATAAACTTAGGTTTAAAAATATAGATACTGCTATCAAATTAACCGGTATTCGTACTACGATATCAATCAACCCTATAGTCAAAAGCAATGTAATACTATTCGAACATAATAATTATAAAGTCTAAATTTAAATGATAGGTAAACGAATTTTTAAAACACGAGTATTATTAGTTGCTGTGACACTCACCATATGAGTCTAAAATAGCAAGACACTCAATCAGCTAATCTACAACTCAATATCACGGGATCTTCAAAATC
>DMFG01000020.1 GCA_003450655.1 Coxiellaceae bacterium
ACAGCCCCACATTCCGCCCTCTGACGTCACTGTCAACAACCCACCGTCTGACTTGTTCACCCGCACTGGCTGGGCAGACTTCACGAGTGGGTTTTGGCTAGGTGGATGCGGTGGAGCTGTATTTGCATGGTTCCTATGCAATACTGTACATGTCCAAGATTTATTCAATATCGCTGAAGGAGTATGGAGTGTCGGTTAAACACATCTACTCTTCAGAAACTACAACTATTCACTTAAGAAATTAGGTGAACTTTTAACCCGGCCTAAAGCCGGGTTTTGTTTTTTCCAACATCCAAAACATCAGCAATTTGCAACCATGAATTCCTCCCCTCAAATAGGCAACAACGGCAAGACAACTGTAACTGGTTACAAATATCTCGATACCGATGGTAATGGAGAAAGAGCGTCAACCCTCATTCAGGGAGAAAAACCTAATGTAGTACTTGTACTGGACACATCAGGCAGCACAAATATAACATTTCAAGGCACTCAAGATATTCCAGACCTGAACAATGACAATCGCGGTAATACGGTTCTAGACAGCGAGATTGCAGCTGCTGGGGCACTCCATGCATATTTACACGACAGCGGATACACCTCATCAAATCTAGGTTTAGTTGAATTTAACGAAGGATACGATTGGGATCCAATTAATTATCCATCCGCCAGCATCATTTATGACGGCCTGGTTGAAACGCAAGATGCAAGCGGAAATTTTAAATTTAATGAATCAGCCAAGACATTGCAATCGGGTGGGGGCACAGATTTCGACGCTGGACTGTTAAAAGCAGAAGAACTAGTTAAAAGCTGGAATAACGGACCAGCCAACATTATTTTTCTATCAGACGGGGAACCCAATGGTGGTGACTTTGGGGTTGCTACAGCAACTCGCTTAACGGCCGAAGGTTACAACATACAAGCCTTTGGTGTTGGCAGTGGAGCGCGTGTTGACCCCCTAAATAACATCGACTCGGATGGCTCAGCATACGTTTTCACTAGCTCAGACAATCTGTTTGATGTCTTAAGCGGAAATTTAACAGGAGACATCGCAGACTCTGTTACCTATACAGAAGATGGCGTGCCAGGGATTGAAATCTATTTGGATATAGATGGAAACGGCACACACGATCAGGGAGAGCCAAAAACAACAACTGATCAAGATGGAAATTACTCACTAGAATTCTCCAATCCCTTAAATAATGTCAGTCTCACAACTACTTACTATGTAAGGGAAATTATACCCAGCGGTTACCAACAAACTGAAGCCCCAATCTCTGGAGGCAGCATTGTCCTTGACAACAATATCGCAGATGCCACTATTACCGATATTAATTTTGGAAATATTGAGCAAGACGAACCGATAGTCGTACCAAGCGACCCGCCGGTTTCACTAGCATTTGCCGACTTTACACCTCCTTACATCACAGGTGCATCAATCGATGGAAACTCGGTGACTGTTGCCTTTAATGAAGAAATACAAGATGTTGCAGATAAAAGTTTACTCGACAACAATCGATTTGATATCAAAATAAATAAGCGAAGTGCAACGATTAATAGTTACTCATTAGATAGTAGCGGAAGAAGCGTAACACTAGAACTCGAAAAGTCCGCCACCCCTAGAGACAACGTCACTGTTGGCTACAAGGACTCGACCAACAATCAATTGGACGGAGTAATACAAGACATCGCCGGTAATGACATGGATTCATTGAGCAAAAAGGTTGTTACCGTTACAAGTACATCAACAGTTTTGTCAATTATTTCAGCTGAGGCAGAAGGCAGACAAATTGAATTGAGCTTCAATGACTCACTCAAACGAACCATACCAAAGGCTAGATCTATTAAGGTTACAGCCAACGGAGAGAAAAATAAAGTTAAAGATATCATCATCGGCTCCGACCAAATGACTGTGACATTAATGATGCAGCGAGATATAAATCCTGGGGAAGAAGTACAGCTCACCTATAAAGATGCTTCTGGTGATCAAAAAAAACGGGTCTTCCAGAACGATTTAGGTGATGATTTGAGCACCATCAATAAGATGACTGTCACCACCGGATCCTACGACGGAGCCTCAAAACCAGAGCTCGTGAATGCCTCTGGAATGTTTGATGAAATCACTATGAATTTCGACCAAACCCTAAAGAAAGGAAGACTTCAACCTGGATTATTCCAAGTAAAATCAGGCTCACAAACATATCGAGTCAGGAAAGCATCAGTCGCTAAAAGAAGTTCTCAAGTTATACTTGAGCTCAAGAATAATCTGCCTTTATTCACTGAAGATCCACTAACAATTAGTTATATGGATATGAACGGTGATCAAACCAGAGGTGTAGTTCAAGCAATATCAGGGTTAGACGCCGGTTCCATCACCGATGCTCAGCTGCTAATGTTCTAAATAAACCTAAACTAAAGGGCTCAACGCACAAGGCTCAAGGCTGTAAAAAGCTTTGAGCCTTTATTTTTTATGTTAAAGTAACCCATAATCTGCAGGTAGTTCATGGCTAGCATTACTAGCTCATCATCCGTAACTGAAGGTAACAATTTAATCGCAGAAGCAACTGGCTTAACGGCAGGGAACAAATA
>DMFG01000022.1 GCA_003450655.1 Coxiellaceae bacterium
GCCTGTTTCGCCGTTCTTGAGTTCCTTGCTTTTCCTTGTTCATATTATAAACAACAGGTGCGTTATATCCTATCGATTTAACAGTACTAATCTTTTCTTAAGTTTATGTTTTTTTCTATCACGTGAGAGTGATTGTTAAGTCTGAGTTATCACTTTTTTATGGGTAAAAGTGATGTTGTGCATGAGAATTTTTTGTCGGTGCAATAAATTAGGAGGGTGGTTTTGTTGGACGTTGCGCTTTTTAAATCTTGCTATTGGTCTTTATCATTGTTTGCTTTTTTAGGGTTAATCGGTATTGATTTTTCGCCATCGTGAGTTATTTCATCATCATTCCATGGCAGGTTGCGGTATTGTGAGTTTTGACCTAATTGAAAGAAAGGGTATTTGATGATGTCAAAGAAGGGAGAATAATCGAAATCACTGGGTGTTGTCATGCGTGTGTTGCGACGAATGACTTCAAATTTTTCATGAGCATCATCTTTTTTTATTAATGGCAGTATGGGGAAATCAATGGCTGAAAAAGCATTGGCTATCATTTCAGAGCAAATTTCGTAGGCTGTGGAGTTGGATTTATCTTTGAAAAGGCTTGAGCCCATCTGTTTGGGTATAAGGCGACTTTTAAGAAGAAACCGACCTAGGTCAATGAACTGTCGAACATCGTATTGTTTCCCAATACGTGAGATAGCGTAGCTGATGACGGTTTGAGCGTCTTTAGCGCTTATTCCTGTTGGTCGACAGATGCGTAAGTGATCATTTTGGTATTTAGATAGTGGGGCAATGTAAGTACCTTGGCCGATGTGACTCTCAACAATGAGTCGCTCGTGCGGTGCGCCCTGATAGTGTTTGTGGAGTGTTTCTCTGAGTGTGGGGTCTTCAATATCATGAATGCGTCCAATATACAGTGCGGAGTGACTCCAGGCGCTTTTGGTGATTTTATTGATAATTTGACTAATACGGTTGCAGCCTTCTACTAGTAATACATCTGCTGGTCGAATCTCATGGCTGAGTCGATCGAAGTCGCAAAGGTAGCTTCGGTTTGGAGCGACTTGTTTTTTAAAATAAGCGATCATTTGACGGCTTAGCCATTTGGAGATTGTCATTTAGTATTGCGCCAAGGTTGGTTGATAAATATCTTAATTATCAGTGTAGTCGGGCTTAAGCAGGAGTCAATGAAGGGGTGCATATTGTCTTGTTTTTTTTCTTCCAGAGCATCCAGAGTAAAAAGACGCCCAGTAATTTTCCAACGCACATGACGGTAAAGCTGGTTGTATTGAGTCGACCAGCAATGGCCAAGAAGACCCAGGTGTCTATAGGAATGCTGGCTAAGGATGAGACCAGTAATCGTTGTGCGAGAGGTTTTCCGGTATAGGTGAATAACAGCCAGTCGCAACATTCTCCTGCAGCAAATCCACAAGCACTAGCCATAGCAATGGTGGGGTCAGAGAGCAGGAAGCTAATAATAGTGCCTAGTAGCATCGCGAGCAGGATGCGGTGCTGGATTTCACGTTGAGCAAGGTCCCTAATGATGTAAATAATGCCAACAACGCCGTCGGCCAAAGAGAGGGTGTCGCCAAAGGCATTAAATCCTGGGAGTTTAACAAATAGGATGTTGAGCAGCACAATGGCCATGATGTAGCTAAATGTAGCTGTGTATCGGGATAATATCATGGCGCAAATACTACCATATATTTTAAGAGGTGCTAGTGATTTTATCTGCGAAGGTTGTTGTGATCTCTCTGGAAACCTTTCCGTGGGAGTTGTGCTTGCGATTCTGTTTTTGGAATGCTATCTTTCTGCGTTTGCGAAACCACGCAAGCTTTTAGGCACGTAGCTCAGGGGTAGAGCACCACCTTGACATGGTGGGGGTCGGCGGTTCGAAACCGCCCGTGCCTACCAAACTTATTATTATAAGATGGATGTCCAGTATGCCCGTTATAACTTTGAGTGATGGATCAACGAAGCAGTTTGATATGCCGCTTTCTGTGCATGCTGTAGCACAATCCATTAGTCCCGGCCTTGCTAAAGCTGCTATAGCAGCCTTGGTCAATGATCAATTAGTTGATGTTTCCTATGAGATGAACCAAGATGCAGCATTAACGATCTTGACCGTTAAAGATGAACCTTCATTAGATGTTATTCGCCATTCTACCGCGCATCTATTAGCGCAAGCTGTTAAGCAGTTATTTCCAGAAGCTCAAGTTACGATAGGACCTGTGATCGAAGATGGGTTTTATTATGATTTCTCGTATGAACGCCCTTTTACTCCTGATGATTTAATGGCGATTGAAAAGCGTATGAAAGAACTGGTAAAGCAAGCTTTGCCTGTTTATCGCCGTGTGATGACTCGTGATGATGCTGTTGCGTTATTTGAAAGTCAGGGTGAGCACTATAAAGTGGAGATTATTAAAGATATTGATTCGGCTGAAGAGCTCACAGCGTATGAGCAAGGCGATTTTATTGATCTTTGTCGTGGCCCTCATGTGCCTTCCACTGCATTTTTGAAGGCATTTAAGTTAACTAAAGTCGCTGGCGCTTATTGGCGTGGTAACAGTGATAATGCCATGTTACAGCGTATTTACGGAACAGCTTGGGGTGATAAGGCTGCTTTAAAAGATTATTTGCATCGCATCGCTGAAGCAGAAAAACGCGATCATCGGCTGCTTGCCAAGAAGATGGATCTTTATCATATGCAAGAAGAAGCACCTGGTATGGTGTTTTGGCACCCTAATGGCTGGACAATTTTTACAGCTATTCAGCAATATATTCGCGGCAAACTGCTGAAGTATGGTTATCAAGAAATTAATACACCTATGATGGCGGATATGTCGTTATGGGAGCGCTCTGGTCATGCCGAAAAGTTTGGTGATGAAATGTTCAGTGTAGCTCAAGATGATCGTTGCTATGCGATTAAGCCCATGAATTGTCCTGGGCACGTGCAGGTCTTTAAGCAGGGTATTCATAGTTATCGTGATTTACCATTGCGCTTAGCGGAGTTTGGTTCTTGTCACCGAAATGAGCCTTCTGGTGCCTTGCATGGTTTGATGCGCGTCAGAGGTCTTACACAGGATGATGCTCATGTATTTTGTACTCATGATCAAATTGGTGCAGAGGTTGATGCGCTGTTAGCCATGGTTTATGAGTTTTATCAAGACTTCGGTTTCACAGATATTGTCGTCAAACTATCAACACGACCTGAGAAGCGGATTGGTTCTGATATGATTTGGGATCAAGCTGAGCAAGCGCTTGCTAAAGCATTAGATGATCGAGGGGTTGTTTGGGAAGAGCAGCCTGGTGAAGGGGCTTTCTATGGTCCTAAGATTGAGTTCACTTTATATGATTGTTTGAAGCGTGCTTGGCAGTGTGGAACGGTACAGTTAGATTTCTCGATGCCGGAGCGCCTGGGCGCTACTTATATTGACGCCGCAGGTGAAAAGCAGACACCTGTTATGTTACATCGTGCCATTATCGGGTCATTTGAACGGTTTATAGGTGTTTTGCTCGAGCACTATGAGGGTAAATTGCCAGTGTGGTTGGCCCCAAAGCAGGTGGTTGTGATGACAATTACGGACTCTCAGCATGATTTTGCGTCAGATGTGGTTAAAAAATTGAAAAAAAGTGGTTTTAGAGCGCAATCAGACTTGAGAAATGAGAAGATCGGCTATAAAATCCGCGAACATACCATTTCTCGTGTTCCGTACATGGTTATTTTAGGCGATCAAGAGCTTTCTGATCAAAAATTAACCATACGTACATTGGATTCAAAGAAAATGTTGAGCATGACTGTGCCTGAATTTATCGATAGGCTGGGTCAAGATATGCAATTAAAGAGGAGAGCGTTATCAGAGTAAAGGCAGCCCGAGTTAATGGGCAAATCCAGGCATCTAAAGTTCGTTTGATTGATGATCAAGGCGAGCAAGTAGGTATTGTGAACTTAGATCAGGCTCTTGCGAAGGCTCAAACAGTGGGTTTGGATTTGGTTGAGATTTCTCCTAATGTAGATCCTCCGGTATGTCGGATTATGGACTACGGGAAATTTGTGTTTGATAAGAAAAAGCGTTTGTCTGCTGGCAAGAAAAAGCAGCGTCAAACACAAGTGAAAGAAATTAAATTCCGTCCAACAACGGATATTGGTGATTATACCGTTAAGTTGCGTAAGATTATTACCTTCCTTGAACGTGGTGATAAAGTGAAAGTGAGTTTACGATTTAGAGGTCGTGAGATTCAGCATAAAGAGTTAGGTATGGATTTATTGAATCGTATTAAGGCTGATTTGCCAGAAGATGCGGTCGTAGAGCAAGCTCCTAAGCTAGAAGGGCGCCAGATGAGTATGGTGGTTGTTTTAGTGAAGAAGTGAGTGTAGATAGATTGGGTACGGTATCATGATCCGTGCCGATCTTTGGGTAGATTAATTAATACGCAGTCATGATTTAATCGTGACTTAGATTTAATCTAGAAATCATGTAGATGAAATAGGTGAACGAATGTCAAAATTAAAAACTAATCGTGGTGCAGCCAAACGATTTAAGCGAACGGGTACAGGTGCATTAAAGCGTCGTCGTGCAAATAGAAACCATATTCTTACTAAAAAAGAAACACAGACTAAGCGTCAGCGACGTGCAGCAGTTCATGTTCATAAAAGTGATCTGCCAGCTATGAATGCAATGTTAGCCGGTCAATAATCGATCGATAAAAGAGGAATGTCATCATGCCAAGAGTAAAACGTGGGGTTACAGCAAGAGCCCGTCATAAAAAAGTATTAAAGAAAGCAAAAGGTTATTACGGTGCACGTAGCCGTGTTTATCGCGTAGCTAAACAGGCTGTTATTAAAGCAGGCCAATATGCGTATCGTGATCGTCGTCAACGTAAGCGCCAATTCCGTTCACTATGGATTGTTCGTATTAATGCAGCTGCTCGTGATTGTGGTTTATCATATAGCCGTTTCATGAATGGTCTTCAGCAAGCAGGCATCGAATTAGATCGTAAGATCTTGGCTGAGATGGCAGTGAATGATCGTTTAGCCTTCGGTAAATTAGCAGAGCAAGCTAAGGAAGCTTTAGCCTCTTAATTATAATCATCTTGGCGATATTCGCTATATGGAGCGACGAATGGATGACAAGATTAGAGGGTTGCTTGAGCAGGCGAAACAAGATGTTTCAGCGACACAGGATTTAGATCAGCTTGCTGCTGTGAAATTATCTTACATGGGAAAAAAGCAAGGTCAACTGACGGCTTTATTGAAGCAAGTCAGTCAGTTGGATCCTGCGCAACGTCCTGTGATGGGTAAGGCTGTCAACGTTGCGAAAGTCACATTAAATGATTTATTTGCTAGTCATGCATCTGAATTGCAGTCTCGTGCTTTAACACAAAAACTTGCCCATGAGACGATTGATGTGACCTTGCCAGGTCGCAGTATTGGCCAGGGTACATTGCATCCGGTGACTCAAGTAACCGCTCATGCTACACGGATTCTGAAATCTATGGGTTTCTCTGTTGAAGAAGGCCCTGAGATTGAAGATGAGTTTCATAATTTTGAAGCGTTGAATATAGCAGAACATCATCCTGCTCGTGATATGCATGATACCTTTTACTTTCCAAATCGTTTGTTATTACGTACACATACCTCTTCCGTGCAAATCAGAGCCATGGAAAAGCAGTCGCCACCATTGCGTATTATTACACCTGGCCGAGTTTATCGTGCCGATTCAGATTATACGCATACACCGATGTTCCATCAGTTAGAAGGGCTTGTCGTTGATGAGAGTTGTTCGTTTGCAGATTTAAAAGCTATGGTACAGGGCTTCCTGAATGCTTTATTTGGTCGTGAGCTGACGTTACGTTTTCGACCTTCCTACTTTCCTTTTACAGAACCCTCGGCTGAAGTCGATATATATTATCCGGTCATTGATCGTCAAACGGGGGAGCCAACAGGAGAGATGGCTTGGATGGAAGTCTTGGGTTGTGGCATGGTGCATCCTAATGTATTGAATAATGTCAATATTGATGCTGAACGTTATACTGGTTACGCCTTTGGTATTGGATTGGATCGTCTGGCGATGCTGCGTTATGGCATTGCAGACTTGCGAACGTTATTCAGCAATGACTTACGGTTTCTTTCACAGTTTTAATGTTTCTCTCAGTTTGTTGATAGGGGATAAGAATGCGAGTTAGCAAGCAATGGTTGCAAGATTGGGTTTCCTTGGAGGCATCATCCGATGCTATTGCTACGTCGTTAACTATGGCTGGATTAGAGGTTGATGCAGTAGAGTCTGTGGCATCAGATTTTACGGGTGTCGTGATTGGCCAGGTTGTGTCTTGTGAACAGCACCCTAATGCAGATCGATTGAGATGTTGTCGAGTGGATGTCGGCACTGAAGTGATTGATATTGTCTGTGGTGGCAGTAACGTGCGAGCGAACCAAAAGGTGCCTGTTGCTCAGGTGGGTGCTCAACTCTCTCCAGACTTTAAAATTAAACGTTCTAAATTACGTGGAGAGCCCTCATGCGGAATGATCTGTTCTTCTAAAGAGCTTGGTTTGGGAGATGATGGTTCTGGTGGCATTATGGAGTTATCTAACGATGCCCCTGTCGGTCAATGTATCCGAGAATATTTACAATTAGATGATGTCATTTTCGATGTTGATTTGACGCCAAATCGCGGTGACTGCCTATCAATGAAAGGCATTGCTCGTGAAGTTGCAATTTTTGAGAATAAAAAAGTTTCCTGTTTATCTGAAAGCCAAATAGCTTCAACCACAGATAGAGCTGTATCAGTTGTTATTGAAGAGCAGTCAGCTTGTCCACGTTATGTGGGGCGTGTGATTCAACAAGTTCCGCAAGGTCAAACACCTTTGTGGATGGGTGAGCGTTTAAGGCGTTGTGGTTTGCGTCTTATTCACCCTGTGGTTGATATTTTGAATTACGTCATGCTTGAGTTGGGACAGCCGATGCACGCGTTTGATCTTTCTAAGCTTAAGGGTAACGTATGTGTGCGACGTGCGAAGATGGATGAATCTCTTCAATTATTGGATGAGCAGACTGTTGAGCTTACTCCGGTGGATTTAGTGATAGCAGATGATCAACAAGCATTAGCTTTAGCGGGGGTGATGGGTGGTCATGCTTCAGCTGTTAATGATCAAACAACAGATATTTTTCTTGAAAGTGCTTATTTTGAGCCTATTGGAATTGCAAAAACAGCCAGACGTTTTGGTTTGCAGACAGACTCCTCTTATCGTTTTGCTAGGCATGTTGATGTGGCATTACAAGAAGAGGCTTTAGAGCGTGCGACCAGCTTGATTCTTGATTTGTTGGGTGGGCAGGCTGGGCCATTAACGGTTCAAGAACATGCTGAATATTTACCGAAATCAGCTCCTATTCGGTTGCGTTTTTCTCGAATAGAGCGTGTATTAGGGTTAGCGATTGAAAGAGATCTTGTCGTCAATTACTTAGTAGCGCTAGGTATGGATGTTACTGAAGTGGATGATGGTTGGGATGTGGTTGCTCCTACATTTCGTTCTGATATTCATTTGGAAATTGATCTAATCGAAGAAGTGGCTCGGTTATTCCGGTTTGATAAAGTGCCCATGCATAAACAAGCTGTCACATTGGATTTTCCAATCATGCCTCAGAAAGCTGTTCCTGTTTCTCAAATTAAACGCTGCTTGGTCGATCAAGGCTATCACGAGACAATTCATTATAGTTTTATTGATCAGGAATTGGCTGCTCATTTCTCTAATGCTAACGATCTGATGGTTTTGGAAAATCCACTATCAAAAGATATGAGTACGATGAGACCCTCTTTGTGGCCTGGGTTGCTTATGACGTTACGTTACAATCAGCATCGTCAGTGCCATCGTCAGGCGCTTTTTGAGATAGGTACTTGTTTCTATCAGAGCAAAGGAGCGTTGATTCAAGAAAATCGTTTGGCGTTATTATTATCAGGGGCCCGTTATCCTGAACAGTGGGGCGAGTCTCAACGTCAGGTAGATTTTTATGATATCAAGGGGCAGGTTGAAGCTTTATTAGATCATTCGAATTCTTCGGGAGATTGGCAATGGCGGGTTGCTGAGCTTGATGTTCTGCATCCTGGGCAGTCTGCAGCTTTATATCGAGGTGATGAGTATGTAGGTTGGTTAGGTGCTCTGCATCCTTCGTTAGCTCAGAAGTTAGATATTGACGTTCCTGCTTTCTTGTTTGAAGCAAATATGGCGTTTCTTCAGACTTCAACAGTCACTACTGCGCAGGCGGTTTCAAAGTTTCCATCAATAAGGCGTGATCTTTCGTTTATATTTGACCAAAATACGGTATCCTCTGATATTATAGAGATTATTAATCAACATGGTGGCCCTTACCTGGATAACGTTCATATTTTTGATGTCTATCAGGGAGATGGGTGTGAAATTGGTAAAAAAAGTATCGCTATAGGCTTGACGTTCCAGGCAGCATCGCGCACTCTTGTAGATGAAGATATTAATCAAGTGATTGATATCATTATGAAAGCTTTGCAGCAAACATTGAATGCAACGTTGAGGGTTTAGGTATGGGAGCATTAACAAAAGCCAATTTAGCAGAGTACTTATTCAATACCCTAGGTTTGAATAAGCGGGAGGCCAAAGAGTTGGTCGAATTGTTTTTTGAGGAAATACGCGCTTGCCTGGAAAGCGGTGAGACCGTTAAGTTGTCAGGATTTGGTAACTTTAATTTACGGGATAAGAGTGAAAGACCAGGGCGTAATCCTAAAACAGGGGAAGAGATCCCTATTAAAGCGCGACGTGTTGTAACGTTTCGCGCAGGTCATAAGTTAAAATCACGAGTGGAGGCATATCGCGATGATCAAGGGGAAACCACGGAAGAAGTTTAGTACGGTTGATTTGCCAGCCATTCCCGATAAGTTATATTTCACTATTGGTGAAGTCGCTCAGATGTGCGCGGTAGAGACTCATGTTTTGCGATATTGGGAGCAAGAGTTTCCTGATATATCACCTTCCAAGCGTCGAGGAAATCGTCGCTATTATAAACCTAAAGATGTTCAGCTCATTAGAAAGGTTCGAGCATTGTTATATGATCAAGGGTTTACAATTGAAGGCGCCCGTCGTCAATTGTCTCAAGTTGATGATTCATCAGATTCTGAATTATCAGTAGAGCCTCGTTCTGCCCAGCCAATGGGTGAGTTTATTCTTGAGTTAGAAGGTATCGTCAAAGAGCTCGAAGCGGTTTAGTGACCGCTTTTTTCACTGTGTAGGTATTCCCAGCGCAAAGGATGGTTTTCATTGTTTGGGTTTCATGTTAGCCTTGTCCGCTCTGAATTGTCGGGGCGTAGCGCAGCCTGGTAGCGCACTTGCATGGGGTGCAAGGGGTCGCAGGTTCAAATCCT
>DMFG01000149.1 GCA_003450655.1 Coxiellaceae bacterium
TTCCACTCACAACCATCACCTATCTACACAACCAACACAGCTTATATAACGAACTTAACCACCTACCATTAGATTACTTTAATCCAATCAAAAACATCTCGATTATCAGCATAATATCCTTACTAGCTTGGGGCTTAGGATACTTCGGCCAACCGCATATTCTCACACGCTTCATGGCGATTAAATCGCCCAATCGTCTACCACAAGCTCGTCGGATTTGTACTAGCTGGATGTTTCTTTCCTTGCTTGGAGCAACAGCAACCGGGATTGCAGGAAGAATTTTTTTTGATTCTGGCTTAGCGAATCCTGATGAGACCTTTCTATATCTCACAGAGTCTTTATTTAGCCCAATCATTTCTGGAATATTGTTCTCAGCGGTACTCTCCGCGATGATGAGCACGGTCGCCGCACAACTACTCACCTCATCTAGCGCTCTGATTGCAGACTTTTATGCAGTATTTATTAGAAAAACTGCCTCTCAGAAAGAGCTCGTTATCGTTGCTCGTCTGTGTGTGATTATCAGCTCAGCTGCGGCCCTACACCTAGCTCTCAATGAAAAAAACACATTATTTTTATTAGTTAAATATGCCTGGAGTGGAATCGGCGCATCTTTTGGCCCAATCATCATCGCCTCATTGTTTTGGAAAAGAACAACTAGTCAAGGCGCTATAGCAGGCATTACGATTGGTGCCATCACCGTCATCTTATGGAAAACATTCCTCTCCCCCCTCGGTGGCTTTTGGCAGCTCAATGAAATTATTCCCGGATTTATTTTCTCATGCTTTGCTATCATCATTGCTAGCTTGATCAGTAATAAACCAGAGGCATCTGTAGTCAATGAATTTGAACAAGTTTTACAGCTAACTCAGCAAAATAACACCCAAAATATCTAATAACATCACTCTGTAACAAACATGACATACACGTGACATACTCATGTCACAGAGTGTTTTTACACTACGAACTCCACTAATCACTGAGAATTATTATTATGAAATTTAATAAAAAAAACATACTACCAATTGTTCTAGCAACCACATTAGGCTGCTCCGTAACCTGTGCATTTGCTCATAATGCAAAAGGCAATCAGGCACAGTCCAAACCCTGTCAATCATTAAAAAAACAGTCCTATTCAGATTCCAAAACGCGATATCTAAAACAATTAAACCTAAGCCCAGAGCAGCAGTCTAATATTCAATCTATTATAGACAATGCACAACATGAAGCTAAACCATTACGACGCGACTTACAAAAAAGTAAATTTGAATTCAAACAAGCTATTACCGCTGACCATTACGAACAAAAAACCATTGATGAACTAGCCAAGCGTCAAGGTGATGACATCACCCAACTGTTACGCTTAAAAGGAAAAACACAGCAAGCTATCAAAAACGTGCTCAATGACCAACAACGGTCAACACTTGAAAGAATGCAAGAACGTCACCTGCGCCTCATAACTGATATGCGATAAAAAACGCTACTTCTATGAAGCATGGGTATATCCTAATATACTCATGCTTACCTTGATGACCTTGATTGAGGCGAAGCGAATAAAGACAAAAGAGCTGCGCTAATAATAACAGCTGCATAAACCCCCAACCATCTATGATCATACTGACCATACAATAAACTAACGGCTATCACAGGAGCTGTCCCTCCAATCAATGAATAAGCTAAATTATAAGCAATAGCCATGGAGCTATAGCGCACCTCAACTGATGATTGATGCAATGTATAAGCCATCAATGGTCCTGTTAAAAGGGCTATAATGACAGCTAATAGCATTTGAAGAAAAAACCACAACTCGATAGAGAGTAATGGTATCGATGAGTATAAAGGTATACTCAACACCAATAATAAAGTTAACGCAATATACAACATATTTCGATGGCTATATTTATCCGCTAGCCAAGCAAACCCTACTGATGACACTAATAAAATAAAAGTTGCCAGGGTATTTAATAACATCACCGTTTTCTGTGGTGCGTCTAACATTGGTGATAATGATGCAGGCAAAAAAACAAAATTTAGATAAAACAACAAAGCACCTGGAGAAAACAACGCTGCGACACGTAACACTGTCGCCTTATGGTGTTTAATGACCGCTAAAAAAGGTCTTGTTAAATTCAAACCTGCTCTTTGAGAACGGATAAATGCTTTAGATTCTTGTACATTGTGACGCAGCCATACACTAATCACCAACCCCAACATAGCGAGCAAAAAAGGCACCCGCCAAACGAACTCACGCATAGCTGTTTCAGAATAGAAATGATGTAACAGGCTCAGCACAGCAGACCCCAATAAAATACCAAACCCAGAACCAACAAATAATAAGGCAGTATAGAAGGCTTTACGATGAGCTGGAGAAGACTCATAGATATATGTCACCGAACCAACCATCTCACCACCGGCAGCCACGCCTTGCAACAATCGCAAACCTAATAATATCACAGGTGCCAACCAACCAAGAGTTTGATAGGTTGGTAATATTCCAATTAAAACCGTTGGTAATGACATACATAATATTGTGTAGATAAAAACAGATTTACGACCTCTGCGATCACCAAGTGACCCAAACAACAAACCACCAAGTGGGCGCACTAAATAACCCATAGAGAAAATGGTGTAAGCTAGGAGTAACTGTATCCAGCCATGTCCTGGCGGGAAAAAATTAACGGCAATGATCGGTGCCAAAAAGCCATACACTGAAAAATCATACCACTCTAATAACGTACCAAACCAACCAGCAACCACCAATCTACGTAAAGATAAAGTATCTTTTGTCATGGTAT
>DMFG01000069.1:0-3133 GCA_003450655.1 Coxiellaceae bacterium
AAATGAGCTAGGTTGTTTTGCGAGACAACGCATCCTTGCTTGGCAGCCAACTCATTCCAGTAGACTGCTTGTCTATCCGACTCATATTCTGATAAGCCCTCTAATTTTCTTTTGTGATAGATTTCGCCTAGCGTACTTTGAGCAACTGAACGTCCTTGATTGGCTGATTGATTATAGAACTCTACCGCTTTCCTAACAGCTTCTTGGTCAGACACACCATTGATTTTTTCGCCATAATATAATAAACCGCAGTAATATTGTGCTTTTGCATCTCCTTGAAGAGCAGCCTTTTCAAACAGCTCGAGTGCTCGATTCGTTGATTCTGGTATAGGAATATCTTTTACTCGACCAAGATAATACATCAATGCCAAATTAAACTTCGCTGCTGCATGCCCCTGCTCTGCAGCACGACCAAATAACCTTAAAGCGCTTGTATTATCTAAAGTACCCCCGATTCCAGACAAATAGCACAACCCTTTAAGAAACATCACTTGACTGTCATTGATTTGATCCAAACTATCTCGCCGTGTGTCTACATCAGGCGGAAAGGCATTAGATAGTTCTTTTTCAGTGCCATAGAGTTTTTTGAGCGAGTAAGTTAGGGATGACAAATCATAGGCATAGTAATAGTGCTCTACTGCTTGGAGAAATGATTCCTATTTAAGAGCATGCTCTGCAAGCTTTTCATGTGCCTTTACTAAGTCGTTCTTTGCCTTAACTGTGCGATCATCAAGATGACCAAAAAATTCAACGCATGCATCATAGCGAGACCTTAATTCGTCGATGTTTGACGGAAAATCTTCAGTAGTGTTAGACACTTGTATTGTATTCTCAGATCTCATCATGTGTTTTACCGTTTAGCTATCAACTACCCAGAGCAATAAAACCTCTATAGATTAGACATCAGTGCTTCAAATATTCTAAGGCGGTTAATTATCAACATCACTAAGGTTTGTTGATCAAATAAGCATCATTATTGTACTAGGCAAGGTTTAAGAAAATCTAAAATACAATCGAGGAAAAACAAATAATTAATAAAATTCAGCCTATCTAGACTTCACGTGCAATGCTCGAAGCATCATTCCCACCCATCAGCATGTATGGAATCACTGCAAGCTGATCAATATCACTCAACGACTCCTATGAAGAAAATACACTTAATATGGGGATATCAACGCGACAATGCAATTCCGTTATCTTTAAGAGCCTGCTTGATCGAAGGAATCGTGTCGTAAGCGGCTTGCTGGCCAGCATGAACAAGCTCTAGCTCATGACTCAAATCAAACATCCCGACCTGCCCCACATCAGGGTGAATCACAAAATCGGTACCCGCTAATTGCATGTGAGTTAATCGATCGGAAGTGATCTCATAACTACGCGCAGCAATACCAAAAGAAGAATGTGGCATGTCATCAGAGAGCTTGGTGCCGATATCCACGGCAATAATGATTTTCGGATGATATGTCCGAGCAATATCAACGGGCACATTATCTGCCACACCACCATCGACTAACACGCGACCATATAAATTGACAGGTTTAACCACACTGGGTACAGCCGATGACGCTAAAATAGCAGGCGGTATTGGACCTGACGAGATAGGAAAGGTCTCGCCCGTTGTTAAATCTGTTGTGACTGCCACAAAAGGGACGGATAATTCAGAAAACGTTTTGGCCTGAAGATTTTTCATCAAAAACTTTTCTAGGTGATAACCTTTGACAATACCACCCATGGCAGGAAAAGCGGCAATATCAGCAAGATCCCAAAACCCTGCTTGCATAGCAATGTCTGCCATCGCTTGAGGAGAACCCTGATCAGCGTACAACACACCCATGAGACTGCCAGCACTGGTACCCACCACGAGATCAATAGGAATATGGGCTTTTTGCAACTCCATTAGAACGCCAATATGAGCATAACCACGAGCACCACCACCCCCAAGAACAACGACTACATCAGGGCGTGGTGAAATGATGGGTGCAGGTGGAGGTGTTTTTGGAATAACCAATGACGGGGTGGTTCCTGCACAGCCGCCCAATAACAAAACGAGCGAGAAAGCACAGACAATAATCCATGATTTTATGTTAATGATTATATAATCCTTCCTATCACTCATCATAACTTAATAAACTCCTATTTCCCTGTAAACATAACCAATAAAATGATGGTTATCAACGGCTAGGAGATGATGGCGGTGATTTATATGCAGAAGAAGCATCAGCAGCTTGATTCTGATTAATTTCTGGAAATATGCCTGGACCAAACATTGGCATTACTGGCGCTCCACCCTGATCATTTGCGTTTACAAATAATTGTTGAGCATTCTCATGAGGAACCACTTGTGGATTGATACGCCTACGAATTGAACGCTCTATCAACTTAGAAGCCATTTCGGAATGCACAAAAAATGTATAATGATTCAATAGCATCAACATATCTTGATCTAAAGCGGGGGTAGCTAGCGTATGATAAAGGTAAATTAATGCCTCGGATTGCTGTTCATCCAAGATGGGGTTTGATGCATAATACCCAAGTTTATATGATTGCAAATTATAAGCGCGAATAATCGCTGTGAATGGCTTGACTAATTCTTCATTACCCGATAAATCGCTTGAAAAATCATCCAATGCTCTTGTGCGGTTAGAGAGCTCTAAAAGCGCTGGAATTAATAGGCGACCTGTACTTGGAACATTGTGATAAACGGAATCAGCTGAGTTTATATTTTGCATGATAACAACCTCAATATAATAAAAATTCTGACCAACTATATATTAATCTTAAGAGCAATGCGCTTAAGTCAAGATTAAAGAATCAATCAATGCAATCATTAGCATGGACAACCTCCCAATGAGAACTCAGACAACACGCAGCAGATCATTATCAACGAGCATTAAAAATGCACGAAGCTGGCTAAGAGAAAAAACACACAAAAAAACGCTAAAAAAACCATACTTAAGGTTAATTTAAGCTTCGACGCGTATAATAGCGCATCAACAATACAATCATCAACACCATCCATTTTCAAAAAGGGATAAGGCTCATGAAAAGAAAAAGAACCAATGAAGAAGCTGCAGAATACTTCCGACATAGCAAGAAATTCTCAACAACAATTTTTGCCAATGAACTTGACTCG
>DMFG01000069.1:3390-4450 GCA_003450655.1 Coxiellaceae bacterium
CAATACTTCCGACGTAGCAATAAATTCTCAACAACATTTTTTGCCAATGAACTTGACTCATCATTAAACGAAATAGTCTCTCTCATAAAGAACGAATTAACCAGTACCGACAGTGACATCAAAAAAATCATTAAAAAAATATCAAAAAGACATACACGTCGTACAGACCTATCTGTAGCCGAAATCAACCAACTGATAGAAAAAATAGAAGCAATCGATTTACAGCCATTGGAGACACCACAAAGTAATTACGCGTCTCTTTTGAATAAAGCAGTCCTTATGAGTGCAGTATACATGGTTACCTCATCAGAATTATTTAATGTGGTTGAGATTGGACCTCTAAGCACTTCTGCAGCATTGAAGATAGCTCACATGCTTTTCACTTCGTCTACACAATCACAAGAAACACGTAATACTCAAGCAAGAACTGAACTCATTAACAATAAATCAAAACTGATCGATCAGCTTAATCAACTTATAAAAGAACACCAGCCAGACACCTTCAGACCAAGCCAAGGATAGCATTTAATAATACCACCACACGCGCATCCTTCTCAGTGATCACATTGACTCATAAAGTCATTTCCAGCGCCTCACCTAAAAAAACCAGCGATTATAACTCGCATTTAAGATGCATGCGGAGCCATACCACTACCTTTAACCACTTCAACTTCTGATGGATATTCATTACATTCATTTAAAGCATTAATTACAAGATCCTTAGCTTTTGTGCGGTCTTTGAGAGCACTCTCCAACCAGT
The DNA here is from genome assembly GCA_003450655.1 of Coxiellaceae bacterium. GTDB lineage: Bacteria > Pseudomonadota > Gammaproteobacteria > Coxiellales > Coxiellaceae > UBA9148. Next base: position 4,151 of record DMFG01000069.1, read on the forward strand.
CTTTTAATTCATCTTCAGAGACACCCGCTTTATGCATGGATTGAAACAACTCAATAAAGTTCTTATTATGTTGATTTTTGGGCCGCTCAAAAAGAGAAAAACCGTAAAAAGTAATAGATTTAGCAGGATATTTCTGAGTGGTCTCATCATAACTCTTAATAAGTTCTAACAACGGCTGATAAAAAACTTTTTCCAATGCGTTTTTATATGACTCAGGTGATAGTGCTTTTAATGTCGCGAGCTCTGACCTTCTTGACTCAACCTCTTTCTTTTCCATATCAATAGTAATCTCTGCAAACA
>DMFG01000203.1 GCA_003450655.1 Coxiellaceae bacterium
ACCAACACCCACAGCAGCAGCCACGCGCAACTGACCGGCTTCATTTTTTGTTGCCAAAGGATGCTCTTGCGCACGCTGTAAATCCTTGACCGTATACATGCCCTGCAATTGAAAATCATCATCTACCACTAAAAGCTTCTCAATGCGATGCGTATGAAATAAACCAATAATCTCATCATGACTCGCTGTTGGAGAAACAGTCACCAAACGTTCTTTAGGTGTCATCAATGCTGAGACAGGCTTAGACAGATCACTTTCAAAACGAATATCACGACTCGTCACAATACCTACCAAGGCATCACCTTCAACAACTGGCAAACCTGAGATCGCATATTTCTTCGTTAGCTGATACAAAGACTCTAGTGTCGTCTGTGGGGAGACTGTTATAGGGTGAGACACCATACCACTTTCATATTTTTTGACACGACGAACTTGATGCGCTTGTTCAGCAACCGTCATATTCTTATGCAATACGCCAATACCACCTAATTCCGCCATAGCAATCGCCATACTAGCTTCAGTAACCGTATCCATTGCTGCCGATAGAATCGGTGAGTTCAAACGAATAGTGGCCGTCAATGGTGTTGCTAATGACACCGACTTAGGGAGTACTTCCGAATATCGAGGGACTAACAATACATCGTCAAAGGTTAAAGCTGGTTGAATTAACTTATCCATAGAGACCTCGCAGGCAAATATTACTGGGCGCTAGTGTAACGGGTCTCACAGACAGTGTCGATAAAATACTCATGTTTGCGTTTGAACAAAATCAAGAAAATGGATATTATTTAGCAGATATCAGCTTATAGTTTGTACAAGGAAAGATGAACATTACTACCTCTGCAACGCTCAGCCTCTTCAAAGGAATGCCATCACGCTTTTGGACGATCACATGGATAAGCTGCTTGATGACAATGGGTTATTCCTCCATCTATGTGACTCTGATTTTATATGTTAAACACGACTTTTCGTTTTCCAATCAAGATGCTATCACACTGCTTGGGCAATTTTTTTCCTATAATTTTACCATTAATCTGCTCACGAGCTATGTTGCTGAAAAGTGGGTAAGCTGCCGTCAGCTTTTAGCTGTAGCCATTAGCTCCTCTACTCTAGGCTTCATCACTCTCTCTATCAAAAGCTTGTTCTGCTTGCACCTCGGACTATCCTTAATCGTCTCTGGCCTCGGCATGGGATTCACTTGTGCATATTTACTACGATCTCAAACTTTTATTCAAAAACCTGGATCTATTCAACTGGCATTCATTATCTGCACTATAGCGTATAACCTTGCACACCTTGTTATCTATGTCATTGCGGGCTGGATGCAACTTACCCATCACTATCAATGGATATTCATTACTGATAGCGTTTTATCATGTGGCGCTCTCATTTTACTGATTAAACACTGGGGGAAATTAGGTGACTATAGAGGAAAATTTTCACAAAACAGCGCAAAACACCTTTCACTATCTACGAAAGCAGTTGCTGTCACCATTATCGGCTTTAACTTGATACTTTTTTACCTGTTGACTGAATCTAATCTCACCTCTGCACTCATCATTGGACTCACTATCATTATGGCCCTACAAATGATAACACGCCTACTATCTCTACAAGGTGTGGCTAGACATCAGATGAGACTTTTTTTGATATTACTCTCCATTTATCTTTTTCTATGCACTCTCGACTTACTCGGACCCATGATTTTAACCATCTTTGAAATTAATAATGTCAACCGAACCGTATTTAATATTACGATTCCCATTGGCTGGATTGAAGGTCTGAGGACACTGATTTACTTCTGCTCTGCACCAATACTCATTATGTTGTATCAATACATCCATAAACGATTCACTAGTAATAAATTACTCATATTGTTTTCATTCAGCGCACTGTCAATAACATTTTCAATGGTCATGTTATTAATAGGAATTGAGCACTGCAATCAAAACGGTTATACCAGCATTTCTTGGTTATTAGTTTATATGATATTTTACAATAGTGTGTTTTTTTATAGCACACCACTTAGCTTCAGCATGATTAATGAACTAACACCTCAAAATATGCATGCGACACTGACTGGAGCTGTTACCTTTAGCTATTCAATTGCTAGTGTCTTGGCGGTGTATATCTCTAACCATATACTGCATAATGCAACAACATCAAACCCATTAAGCTCTAATGCATTTTACTCACATAACTTTGCTGCCTGCGCCTGGCTAGCACTATGCATCGGTCTCATTCCATTAATACTGATAAAAAGATCACAAAAATACAGAATTAGGTCTGCATAGGGTTGTCAGTAAAATCTTAAAAGCGTCTTTTAATAAACTTACGCGGTTTCTTGACTCACCTCGTCAGCTAAAGTTTTCGCCAGCCTCCGCACTTGTTCTTCACTATCTCCCTCCACCATAACGCGTACCAAAGGCTCAGTACCCGAAGGGCGTAACAAAACTCGACCAGACCCTTCAAGCTCCTCTTCTACTCGCTGAACTGCCAGCTCTATAGCTGGGTAATGTGATATTTCAAAAGGCTGCCGATAGATAGGCACATTAATCATAACCTGAGGAGTTTTTTGCATACACTGCTTTAATTCATTTAAAGACTTACCCGTTATTTTTAATACGGTTAATACCTGTAACGCAGAAATCACACCATCACCTGTGGTCGTTAACGCCAGATTTAATAAATGGCCTGATGACTCACCGCCTAACTTCCACCCTTCTCGCTTTAACGCTTCAAGTACATAACGATCACCAACTGAAGCACGAATAAATGGAATAGCATGCTGTTTCATTGCTTTCTCAAAGCCCCAGTTTGTCATCAACGTTCCAACAACACCGTTAACACAACCTTGTTGATGCGCATGCATGGTTAAAATACAGAGCAATTCATCACCATCAACACTCTCTCCACGGTGATCCACCATCATGACACGGTCGCCGTCTCCATCGAGCGCTATACCTAAATCAGCCTGATGCTCTCTGACTGCTGCCTGCAAAGCACGTAATTCTGTTGCACCACAGCCTTCGTTAATATTGAGTCCATTTGGCGCATCACCAATGGTTATCACCTCAGCACCTAATTCATGAAAAATCATTGGAGCGACTGCATAAGTTGCACCATGCGCACAGTCAACAACAACCTTTAATCCATTCAACGTTAATGATGCAGGAAATGTGCTTTTGCAAAATTCACTATAACGACCACCAGCATCTGGCAGAGACTTTACGTCAGCAATGACGTCTGGTGATACAGTTGTCATCGGCTGATCCAGTAAAGCTTCTATGGCCAACTCCATTGCATCAGATAACTTCTCGCCTTGAGCATTAAAAAATTTAACACCATTATCAAAATATGGATTATG
>DMFG01000031.1 GCA_003450655.1 Coxiellaceae bacterium
TCACTGTTATATGCCACCGAAGTTGAATAAATGTGCCCATCAGACATACGAATAGGCATCGCACCCACTACTACCCAAACTCGATACTTCTTAGCCATGCTTGCAAAGGCTGCCTGTCCTATTCCATCACCAAAATTTTCAGTTAACGCCAAAATATTGATTGGCTGACCCATACAATGCTCTGGCAGCAAAACAAGTTCTGCGCCTGCTGCAACAGCTTTAGTGATTTGCGCCTCTAACACCATTAAGTTCTCTTCAATTGAACCAGAGGCATTGCTTTGTATAGCTGCTACTTTTCCCATAATTATCGATACCTTTTTAAATGATAGGCTTTTACCCTTGAGATAACCCACTCTGTTATCAGCAACTAGACAATGAAACCGTCCACATGATCTGCAACCTCATTCACCACGCACTGCTGAAGATCAAGCAGTCTACCATGAAAAAAATGACCTGCATCCACTAACTTATTTCCCCTTAATGTCTTAACGGGAGGATTATCCACTAAAGACTGCAAACCCTCTACTGATACCACATCATCCTGATCACCATAAACGACCAGCCATGGACAACTCACATCAGTGAATTGATTAAAATGACCTAAGCGCAATGCTGGAGCAACGGTTATCAAATGATGAATATCATGTCGCTTATTAGCTACAGATGCCGCCACATAACCCCCAAATGAAAACCCCATAAGCAATAATTGGTGGGTAGGCAACGCCTGCTTTACCCAATCTAAAACAGCATTCAAGTCATCTTGCTCACCAATACCATCACCATAATCACCGGCACTCCCCATAACACCTCGGAAATTAAACCGTACAGTCGGTAATTGTGGCATCACGGATTTAGCTAATGTAGTCACAACCTTATTATGCATCGTACCCTGATACAGTGGATGTGGATGACAAATAACAGCCACATAATGTAGTGCGGGTTGAACAGGAAAAGTCGTTAACATCTCCAAATCACCTGATGGACCTTTAATCACACCTGATGTTTGCTTGGCTTGAGGAAAAGCTCCCATTAACGATCCCCCTTCAAAAAATTTAAGACCTTCCAAGATGCCCATTCAACAACACCATCCAGCACTCTAATCCCTTTAGAGCGTGTACGATATTCATACATCGCTGTATTTCCATTAAAACGACAATTCAAGGTATACATCAGTTCCTCTGGATTCTCCAATGTCATCAGGTCATCACCTGACAAGACAACCTCACAATTTGATGACCGTGAGTTATCGAAAGACAACCGAGCAACCGTTCCAGGCGTTGCCAAATGACTTTGCCAACGACCATAAGATACCAGATCAGTCATATTCATATTGTACGATGATTGCTCGATGAAAGTGACAAGCTGCTCAGTGGCTGTTAGCCCACTATTACTCACCAAATAAGGTGCTAATAGCGGCTCAATTAATTGCTGTTTAGCTATCAAAGCTGACTGCGTTGAAGCACTCAACTTGACTTGAATATAAGGGAAAGAAGCTCGATAACCTAACTCCACATCCGAACACGCTTGAAAGCAAGGCTCTATTTTATTCGCAATATCACTTTCGCCAACACCCAGTAATAGATAATTAACGCGCACACAAGATGAAACGCACCCTATTTCAGTCAGCTGTGGCAAAACCACTCGATCAACCAACGGTAAGCATTCTCTTGGCGGACCTGGAAGCAAAAAGAACGTTACGCCATCCCAATCAAAGCGACAAGCATTAGCCGTGCCATTGTTATTCGTTATGACTGACGCATCTTTCGGAAAATAGCACTGTTGACGATTGACCTCAGATACAGGCTTACCTAATGACTGAAAAAATTGCTGAATATGTTTCCAACTACTCTCATCAAACACTAAGTCTGTATCGCATAAAGCTGATAATGCAAAACGTGTTCGATCATCAGATGTTGGCCCTAACCCACCTGTTATAATAATGATCGAACAGTGTTCTTTAAGGTATTGCAATGCCGAAACAATCTCTGACTCTACATCATTGACGGCCATATGCATGACCACAGGCATATTGTGATCTTTTAAACGTTGTGCAATATCCCGAGTATTAGAATTTTGAATATCTCCAGCAACCACTTCATTACCGGTTGCTAAGATCGCTATATCAGTATTTATCATTCATCTGCCTAATCTACTGCGGGTTTTCTAAACTTAAGTAGCCACTTTGTGAGTCATAAGCAAAAATCTCTGCGTAACGACCCCACTCAATCACTACTTTTAATACTTCCTCAGCAGCTTGTTCACTTAAATCACGCCCAAGCTCTTTTAAGAATAACGTGTCATCTAAACGATGATCATCTTCTTGATCGAGAGACTCACGGATATGTTGCGCTAACGGCACATGCTCCAGCAACTGCTTAGCAAAGATTTTCTTCTGAATTAGAATATCCGCTTCTGCGAGACTACGACCAATCACCGTTAACTGAATATCACCTTGAGATACCGTAGCAAATCGTAACAACTCTAAGGTTTCAGTGATAGCAAATAAATCATCGAGCTCTAAGTGCAACTCTTCCGCCAACTGTGGCAAATCAACACTCTTATCATATTCAGGCGAACTCAGCATCTCGAGAAAACCTGTGATCTCTGCAATTTCAACATTAGGTAATCGATAACCCATGGCAATTGGTTCTTCTTCCTCAACTCGATCACGCTGGGTATCATGTCGGTCCGTTGTCATTAAGGTATAGATATGATCGACCATGGCACGGAATTCATCTGAGGTATCATTCCGGGGATGAGGCAATGACACAGCCACTTCATCACGCACTTGTCCTGGGTCACTATCAAACACCAAAATACGATCAGCAAGAAACACTGCTTCTTCGATGTTATGAGTCACAATTAAAATCGACTTTATGTTGGTTTTTTGAGAGGCCCATAAATCAATTAAATCACCCCGTAATTTTTCCGCTGTTAAGACATCCAATGCTGAAAAAGGCTCATCCATTAATAAAACTTCAGGGTCGACCACTAATGCTCTGGCTAATCCGACACGCTGCGACATTCCCCCGGATAATTCTTTAGGGTAAGCAGACTCAAATCCATCCAAACCAACAATATCAATCGCTTCCAATGCTTTCTTTCGACGCTCTTGACGCTTAACACCACGCGCCTCCAGACCTAACTCAACATTTTGCAACACTGTCAACCAAGGTAACAAAGCGAAATGCTGAAATACCATTGTAAGACCATCAATGGGGCATGTAATCGGTTTACCGCGATACATCACCTCACCATCCGTTGCGGCTATGAGTCCTGCTATAATACGCAACAATGTCGACTTACCAGAACCAGACTTACCTAACAAAGCAATAATCTCTCCTTCGCGCATAGAAAAGTTCACTTCATCTAACACTAATAGTTCTTGCACACGACGTTTTTGAAATGATTTCTTCACTTGTCGTATGTCAATAATAGAGGGGTTATCTGTACTCATACTCTTACCTCAATTAACCTCATATTTACTCACCCACCTGAAAGCGTTTTTCTGCTAACTGATAAAGCGGTCGCCACAATACATAATTAAATAATAAAACCCAGGATGACATGACAAAAATACCCAATGCAATACGGGGAAAATCACCCAATGCTGTCATTTCGGCAATATAAGCACCAAGGCCAACAGCTACTAAATGGACATTTCCCCAATCAACCACTTCTGCAATAATACTAATATTCCATGCACCACCTGCAGCTGTAATCATCCCTGTGATTAAATAAGGAAAGATGCCCGGTAACACAAAACGGTACCACCACAACCAGCCTCGAACATTCAATGTACCTACTGCATGATGCATGTTCTTTGGTAACGCCATTACCCCAGCAATAACATTAAATAAAATATACCACTGAGTACCCAGTATCATTAATGGTGACACCCAGATATTGACATTTAAATGATTATGCACGATCCACATCGCCACCACAGGAAATAATAAGTTCGCTGGAAATGCTGCAAAAAACTGCGCAATCGGCTGTACCATGCGTGAAGCCTTAGGATGCAATCCGATCAACACACCTATAGGGACCCAAATAACACAACTTAAACCTATCAATACAAAGACTCGAGTTGCTGTCATTAACCCCAAAAAGATCACATGTAAACCTTCTTGATAAGCCACTGAGGAAAAAATAAACTGCCATAATACCGACAAACAAAATACGACAATGGCCGCGACCAGCACCCAAAAAATACCCGTCACGCATTGCTGCCATCGCCGCCCCTCAAACCACGCCACTCGTCTTACTGTTTGCTGTTTACGACGAACATTAACAAAACGATCAGCAACCATCCTGATACAATGACCCATAAAAATAAATAATCGCGTCCTATGAAATAAATCTAGCAACCACGACTGCGCTTCATCATCACCGTCTGTCTCCTCTGCCTTGAATTTTTCTGACCAAGCAACTAACGGTCTAAAAATAATTTGATCATATAAAAATATCACGATAAACATAGTGACAATGACCG
>DMFG01000024.1 GCA_003450655.1 Coxiellaceae bacterium
GCTGCATCTTTATAGATATGTTTGAGATCATGTATTCCGCGCGCCTTAAATTCCTCATGAACAATGCATGCTCCCTCCCACATTAGAATGTCTGCTCCGGTTTCTCTTCGAACATAGTCACCTAAATGCTTATCCGGAGCCCATAGTATCGGCTGATTCAAATCAGCTAAATGATGCGCAACTTCAAGTGCAATACTAGAGGTTACAACCCAATCAGCTCGTGCTTTAACCGCAGCAGAGGTGTTCGCGTAAACAACCACTGTACGTTCTGGGTGCTGATCACAAAAGGCACTGAATTCATCAGCGGGGCAAGCTAGATCTAATGAGCATGTCGCTTCTAAGGTTGGCATAAGAATGCGTTTGTTAGGGCTGAGAATTTTTGCTGTTTCCCCCATGAATTTAACGCCACAAATGATTAGAGTGTCGGCATCACAGGTCATACCAAATTGTGCCATCTGCAGTGAATCGCCAATCATGCCGCCAGTCTCTCTTGCGAGCTGTTGTAAGTCGGCATCAACGTAATAATGAACAATCAAGCAGGCATTATGATGCTTAAGTAGGTGACGGATATCATCTAACAGCGTGGCGCGTTCTTCACGGGTGGGTGGAGGGGAGGATAAGTTGGGCCAGCGTTGATCAATGAGATCTCGCTTAATCGTATCATGGTCAATCATAGTGGTTAAATTAGAGCCATTTAAAAGCGACATATTCCAGTAGTTTAGCGTTATCGTCAAGAATTATTGATGACGATGCTAGTTTTTCACCAGATTGTGGGTGCTGAGGTTGGGTGGTTCTGGAGATTGCTCATCTTGTGGATTTATTTATAGAGTTATCTTGCGTATAATGCCGAAAAAATGTCCAATATCATGTCGAAATTGGCACCGAAAACACACGAGGTATGGGTATGAAATTAGTCATTATGGGCGCAGGCTACGTTGGTTTAACCGCAGCTGTTTGCTTCGCAGAAATGGGTAATGACGTTGTCTGCATTGAGGTTAATCCTGAGAAGTTAGCTTTATTGAAAGAAGCTCAGTTGCCTATTTTTGAACCTAACTTAGATACCTTGTTTCAACATAATTTTGCAGAGTCGCGATTGACGTTTGCAGCGTCACTGGAAGCAGTAAAGCACCAGGTGGATGTTTATTTTATTTGTGTCGGTACGCCTCCACGACCTTCCGGGGAATGTAATCTGGACTATGTGATGCAAGCAGCCCAGTCCATTGCAGAGCATGTTAAGCAGCCAGCTTTGGTGGTCACTAAATCAACGGTTCCTGTGGGTACTGGCGATCAGATTGAATCTATCCTGCAGTCGCATTTACCCCATGATCTACAAGAACGGGTGACTGTAGTGAGTAACCCAGAGTTTATGAAAGAGGGTGTTGCTATCGATGATTTTATGTCACCAGATCGTATTCTATTAGGGTTAAATGATCAAAGGGCATTGCCGATTTTGCAACAGTTATATGCACCATTTACGCGAAAATCAGACCGTATCATTACCATGGGGCGTCGTGATGCCGAAATGACAAAGTACGTGGCTAATGCCATGTTGGCAAATCGTATTTCCTTTATGAATGAAATGGCATTGATTTGTGATCAGTGGGGTGCTGATATTGAGTCTGTGCGTAAGGGAGTTGGCTCGGATCGCCGGATTGGCGAACACTTTTTGTATGCTGGCTGTGGTTTTGGAGGGTCTTGTTTTCCAAAAGATGTGAGTGCATTGAAAACAATGGCAGAACAGCAGTCGATTAACCCATTAATGTTACAGGCTATCGAGTCACGCAATGTAGCACAAAAGCAGTATTTATTTGAAAAGCTCAAGCAGCATCTTCAGGATTTGTCAGGGCGACGATTAGCCATATGGGGCTTGAGTTTTAAACCTAAAACAGATGATGTTCGTGAGAGTACGGCTTTGGCTATGATTGCAAAAGCCATTGAGGCTGGAATGACCGTGGCCGTTTATGATCCTGTTGCAATGGATGCTTTTAAGTCGGCTGTGCCTGAGACATGGTTTCAGCAAGGTCAGCTCAAGTTATGTGATGATCAATATCAAGCGCTTGAAAATGCTGATGCACTCGCATTATTAACTGAATGGAAGCAATTTAGACAGCCGGATTTTGAGCGTATACAAACACTATTGAAGCACCCAGTGATTCTCGATGGTCGTAATCAATATGATGCCCGCGCGTTGCAAGCTAAAGGGTTTGTTTATTTTGGCATTGGTCGTGGTGCTGATTCAGTTTCAGTGAGTGATTTAGAAGAGACGGTTCTGTAAAGAAGTTTTGAGTGTCAAACTGAGTGTTCTGATCCTGAAAAAGAACCATGCTGTGTATTTTCTTGATTTTCGTTATCAGTTCGAGTTTTGCTAAAGAAAGCGTATATTTTTTCAAAGCAGGTTGAATTTTTGCTGATTGTATTATCATCTTCTTCAACTTCCTGTTCATCGGTTGCCTGGTTTAGAGGGACGGTCAGCGTTGACTCTGCTGGTAAAGATAGATCTGCTTGAGTTGATTGGATTAGTACGTTGAAATATGGGGTGTAATGTAGGCAGGTTAATACTGCTAGGCAATAGACACTGGTCGTGGCGATAACATTGAGCTGTGTGCGCATAGCTAAGCTGAGATTTTTATTAGCATTAAATCCAAAGTAGTCATAAGAATACGCTTCACCAAAGACGCCAATGGCAGAGAGCAATGATTCACGAATATCTCTTTGATGCGAATTCCAAGATTCAGTAGTTGGGTTGAAAAGGCTTGCATCGTTAGGTTTGGAACAGAGGTAATGAGCAATACCAACACATAGAGCATAGGCTATACCTGAAAACGTTCCGCGACTTAAAAAGGTAGTTTCAGATAAGCCCCAAGATAGCATTCTAGATGTAAAGGCCATACCAAAAATGCCAAGAAAAAATTTGATGGGCAAGCGACAAGGCAGCCATCTTCTCTCATTGGCTGTATTGCCTGGTATTTTTTTTATCGTTTGAAAATCAGGCACGCTATTTGCAAAGAGCGTTCTTCCGATGAGTATACTGGCTATTGAGGCAGCTATAGGTATCATTATCATGCCGTCGAATGATTCAGTTTTGTCACTGAGTAGGTAGCCAGATGTGGATAATGTACCGAGGCCAGCTAACGACCAAGCTGCTTTTTTTTCGGGGGTCTTACTGTAAATGATACTGTCGGTCATTTGGCACATGAGGGCTACACCAATCGATAAAATCACTGATGCACTAAGGATGTCTAAGGGATTGTTTTCACTGTTTTCATCGAAGTGATCAAAGTCTTCTAGGATCAATAGGAGTTTTGTCATCAAGTTGGCAGTGGCAGGTCGCACAAGGACATTATAACGTGATAAGAAGGACCATTCTTGATGGGATAGGGGTCTTGTCGTATGACTATTTTCTGCTTTGTCATTAAACGTCATCCAGACGGAGGCTGATAGCAGTGCCACTTGTAAGCAAGAGAGTCCAATCAGGTAAGGGGTGTCTTGTTCAGTTGATAAAGGCATAATAATTCGAGGGTATTTATCTGTACCGATTAAATTTTTAACATCAATCCGGCCTATCATACTCGATGAAGCTTAAAATAGTCTTAATTTTCTTCTGTATTTTTCTCGCTGTTTTTTCTATGTGACTGACGCAATGCATTGAGATGATCTAATTTTTTACGAATTTGGATTTCTAAGCCACGTTCAACAGGGTGGTAGTACCGCTGCTCTGTGAGTGTGTCAGGTAAGTAGAGCATGTCAGCAATATACCCATTGGGATGTTGGTGGGCAGAACGGTAACCTTTGCCATGGCCTTGTGATCGGGCTAAAGCTGTGGGGGTGTTTCGACAATGCAGGGGAACGG
>DMFG01000071.1 GCA_003450655.1 Coxiellaceae bacterium
CTGTATTCATCATTGTTCTAGGTCTCATGTGGGTATTTTCAGGTCACCCGATTGCCTGGCAAATCACTGCGTCTGTCCCATCGACGGATAAGGGTTTTGAGTGGGGTTTATTAGTGAGTGTATTGAGTGCTTATGCCGGCATGCAGGCCTGTGCTTTTTTTGCGCCTCAAGTTCACTCACCAGGCTGCACTTATCCATTGGCCTTAATCAGTTGTGCCATTGTGATTGTGTGTATCACGTCTGGTGCTGGTTTAGCGATGGCAGTGGTGATTCCTCAAGACGCACTTAGCTATATGGATGGTGTGATGGCTTGTTTTCAGTTGTTTTTAGCGGCTTTTCATCTGAGTCAATACAGTATTGTCTTGGTGTTCTTAATCGTCTTAGGAGCGTTTGCAGGTTTGTGTACCTGGATGCAAGCATTATCTCGAGGCGTGCATCAAATGGCCGTAGAGCATCAGTGGCCGAGGTATTTTGCGACGCTCAATGCGCGTTCTGTTCCTGTTCGTGTGTTGACATTACAAGGTGTTCTGGTCAGCGTTTTGCTGGGGTTATTTTTATGTGTGCCTGATATGCAAACAGCTTTTTGGTTATTGGTATTATTAACCAGCCAATTAACGGTGGTGTTATACATGGCCTTGTTTGTTGCAGCAGTACGATTATTGTTGCCTTATCAGCAGGCATGGCAGCGTTGCGTCACAGTGTTAGCATCCGTTTGTGGTGTCTGTTGTTCTGCATTGGGGTTAGTAGCAAGTTTCTGGAAGCCCTCGCATGTCATATGGTCACAGTCCGTTTATGTGGAAGTGGTAGCGTTGTGTGATGGTGTACTCATCTTATTGTGTGCTTTCTGGTATTGCCGACGAGCTAGGATAAAACCTGTCGTCAGTAATGAGTCAGCTTGACCCTTCTATGATGTGCATGCTACTGTTTTTTTTGATTCTTCAGGGCAGGGTGTAATTCCTGACCGGCGGTAAGCCATCTTGGTAAGCCCGCGAGCAAGCATGATCACATGTGAGCAGATCTAGTGTAACTCTAGAGCCGACGGTAATAGTCCGGATGAAAGAAGAATAGACATCATCACTGAGTGTGCCTTAGCGCATAGCACGTGTCGTCATTATCTGCCCGAAGTTTTATCGATTATTTATGAGGGGTAGCAATGTTTACAGGTATAATTCAACAGCTCGGTCGAGTGCTCTCGGTGACAACAGTCTCAGAAGGGTTATCGTTGTCTATCGAGCACAGCTTGAAGCATCTTGTGCGGGGTGAAAGCATTGCTGTTAATGGTGTGTGTTTAACGGTCACGGAATCTTCATCTTCTCATGTGGTGTTTTTTATTTCGCCAGAAACAGTAAAGATCACGACGTTTTCTGTATTAAAGGCTGGTCAGCACGTTCATGTAGAACGTGCGTTGTGTATGGGTGATTCAGTGAGTGGCCATTGGGTGAGTGGTCATGTTGATGGTCAGTTGCGTGTACAAGAGCGGAAGTGGTTTGGTGATAGCTTAGAGATAGTGCTAGGTGATATTCCGACTCATGCCGTTCCATGGTTAATTCCTAAAGGTAGTATTGCGTTACATGGTGTTAGTTTAACGTTGAACCATGTTGCCCCTGATCACATCAGTGTTATGCTGATTCCTGAAACTGTAAATAAAACCACGTTGGGTCATTGTGCTGTTGGTGATTGTTATCACGTTGAATATGATATGATGGCAAAAACTTCAGCGCACCAGCTGAAATATTTTTTAAAAACACAGCAGAGTGTAGAGGTGTTAGATGAATCATAGTCAATCGTATCAAAACGTTGAAGCGGCTATTCATGCCTTGCAACAAGGTGGTTTAATCTTGTTGGTCGATGATGAGTCCCGAGAAAATGAAGGGGATTTTGTCGCTAGCGGTTCGTTAATCGATGAAATTGCTTTGCAGACGATGATTCGCAAGGGGTCGGGTATTGTGTGCTTGGCGATGACGCAAGCAGACAGTCAGCGTTTAGGTATTCCCCCGATGGTGGCAACGAATGCTTCAGCGCAACAAACGCCTTTTGGTATTTCCTTTGAAGCTGCTTCTGGGATCAGCACAGGTGTGTCAATTCAAGATCGACTACATTCCATACGAGTGGCTAGTCAATCCAACAATGACCGTCACGATATTGTGATGCCAGGGCATATCTTCCCGTTAATTGCTCAAGATAAGGGTGTGTTTGCGCGAGGTGGGCATACTGAGGGCAGTGTTGATTTAATGAAGCTTGCACAATTGCCAACCTGTGCTGTGATTTGTGAAGTCATGTCTACGGACGGCTCGATGGCGCGTTATCCAGAACTCCAGGTATTAGCTCAGGAGCTTAAGATTCCCATTATTAGTATTCAAGACATTGAGCGTTACCGTACACGTTATGAGTCTTGGGTTAAACCCACAAAGACCGTTGCTTTGCCAACGGATCTGGCAGATAACTTACTTATCACGATCTATAAAGACACGATGCTTGATGCAGAATACAGTGTGATTCATCGGCCTTGGTCAGATGAAGTGCCATTAGTTCGATTGCACTCGCAATGTTTTACCGGTGATGTGCTGGGATCTTTGCGTTGTGATTGCGGTTCACAACTCACTGCGGCATTAAAGCAGATTGCTCAGCAGGGAGGTGTTTGTATTTATGCGCCGCAAGAAGGGCGTGGTATTGGTCTTGCACATAAGATAGAGGCTTATGCATTGCAAGACGATGGTTTGGATACGGTAGAGGCTAATCAACATTTAGGGTTTGAGATTGATTCACGCGATTATGGAGTTTGCGCGCAAATTTTATGTCATCTCGGTATTGATCGTATTCGATTATTATCGAACAATCCCCTTAAAGTGGATGGATTGCAAAACTACGACATAAGGGTTGAAGAGAGAGTGTCGTTATCGGTTAAAGCCAATCAATTCAATGAGCAATATTTAAAGACTAAGCGTGATAAGTTAGGTCATGCTGTCTAAAAAAGGAGAAAGCTAATGGGGGAATCAAGAAATCGCTGGGTGATTGTAGTCAGTCATTATAATGCAGAGATTACAGAAGAGTTATTGAGCGGTGCTCAGTCAGTATTGTCTGAAGAGGGTGTGAGTGAGTCGTGCATTGACATTGTTCGTGTTCCAGGTGCTGTTGAGATTCCTTTGGTCGCGCAATGGGCAGCTCAGCGACCCGATACAGCGGTGGTGATAACTTTGGGGGCGGTGATCAAAGGTGACTCTGATCATTATGATTTCGTA
>DMFG01000019.1 GCA_003450655.1 Coxiellaceae bacterium
CGATTTGAATCAACGATTCATATTCAAACAAACTCCTCTAAGATTGATGCAAAAGATATCTTAGAGATCATGTCACTTGCAGCCTCAGTAGGAACAACCATCACCCTGTTATGTGATGGACCTGATGAATCAAGCGCCATGCAAGCGATCAGCGATCTGATCAATAGAAAGTTTGATGAGGAATAAGTAACATCAAACCATATCATTCACAACGAACTTTCCGAAGAACCATTTATCTCTAAGAATAACTTCCTTACTGAGATTCTAAATAAAACCCATCACTGACAGCACTATTCACTAGTGATATATTTCAGCTCGACCATTTGTGGGACACAACTTATGATATTCCTGTTATTTCTGAAGTTGCCGAATTCATTGCTAACATTAACAGCAATGTTACATTTACAGCCCAAATTATAAAATCATACCGCCGAAAACAGGTGGAAGATGTCAGCATTGGTATGTTTACCGTACTTTTTTGCACAGAAATCTGCTGGATAGCCTATGCAATACCAACTGGAGCAAAAAATCTCTCAGCAAAAAGATGCTCACTGATTTGAAGGTCGAGACAAAAAGCCAGCCAGATCAGGATCATTAAAAACAAACCCTTCATCTTGCAGCCGTTGGCTAACGACATGCTGCCCAGAGAGTAATAACTCCCCTCCCATTTGCCCAAATAACGCTTTCACAACACATTCAGGCAGCGTCAAAATACGTGGGCGAGACACACTTCGCGATAAGGCTTGCGCAAAATCACGCTGACTGACCACACCTGGAGAAACAATATTAATAGGCCCAGAACAATCCGGGTGCGCGATGATAAATTCTATCGCTCGAACAACATCATCCAGACTAACCCATGATAAAGGCTGCTGACCAGTTGCTAACACAGTACCTAAACCCATCTTAAAACTTGGCAATAGTTTTTTTAACATACCTCCACTTCGGTCAAGTACAACACCAAAACGACACATCACGACCGACAAGCCGGCTTGAATAGCAGGAGATAGCGCACCCTCCCACTCTATACCGACCTTACTAATAAAGTCAGTTGGCAGTTCAGGAATCAGAGAGCTCTCATCAAAGCGCATTGACTGCTGCTTATCCAGTGACCCAGCTATGCCATAAACACCAATAGCGCTGGCATTAATGATTCTAGGCGCCTGGTCTCCCAAACGCACACAAGCTAATACCAATTGTTCTGTTGTAGAGACCCGCGATTGAATAATCTCTGCCTGTCTCTTAGAGCTCCATCGCCCTTCTGCAATATTAGCACCCGCTAAATTAATAATAACATCACATTCTGCAATCTGATTATCGGTCAACGAAGGCCATGTCACTGCTGTATACTGATTTCCATAGGACTGCTTAAGATTATTGAGCGACCTACCTAATAAAACAAGATCATAACGCTCAAATGCTCTGACAAGTGCCGAACCCACGAAACCTGTTGCTCCACTGATTAAGACTTTCACATCCATACCTCTTAAATAAGTTGTGATATCAGATTACAATCAACCCTCGATGATTTCAAATGGTTAAAAAAACGCGTAACATCATCATAGGTTAAAAACAGAAGGACCTAGGATGTATTTTTTAAAACACTACCCTACACCTGCATCTGGATTAGCTTTAGGCATATTATCAATCAGTGGGTTTTGGGCATTTTTTATTGCGAACCCCATCATTGCCCATGGATTTGTCACCATACTTGGCACAATAAGCTTATTATTATTAATACCCACTATCATAAAATTGCTCATAATACCCAAAGAACTCAGCAATGCCCTAAAAAAGCCAAGTGTTAGCTGCATATTACCCACCATCTCAATGAGCCTTATGCTAATCAGTCATGCTTTTAATGGGCTTGGCATTCTATTTTCATCCACTTGCTGGCTCATCGCGATTGCAGTTCATGCGATGTTGTTGATGTTTTTTATCCTTTACAGAGCAAAAGACTTTCAATCAAAAGATGTCGAACCTAGCTGGTTTATTCCACCGGTTGGCATGGCTGTAGCCTGTTTGACAACCCCTAACAACGATTTACTTTTAGTATCACAAGGCATTTGTCTATTAACTGCGATAGGGTACATCATCATTTTTTCCGTGATTGTCAAAGAATTCATCAAAAACACATTTAAAACCAATGCTGCCCACCCTGCATCTGCTGTTTTAGCAGCGCCTGCTAGCTTACTCCTAGCAGGTTATCTCAGCATATCTCATGAACCACAACCACTCTTCATCATTATTCTCTACACCACAGCTATCATAAAAACATCTACTGTTTATCTATTAACGCCGAAACTAATCCGCTTACCCTTCCATCCCTCTTGCGCATGCCTCACATTCCCGCTCGCCATTTCCGCTATCGCAAGTTTAAAAGTCAGTCAATGGATGCTCTCCTTACATGCACTAGCAGGCTATAGTCACCTCATAGAACTACTCGCTATTATTCAAGGCATCGCCTGTTCATACATCATTACACTCATATTTATCCGGTATATCCGTTTCATTGTAAGCAAATATTAGAGAACCAGCCATTTACGTTCTAATCAATATCCCGAATCACATACACTTAGTCTATAACAATCATTATGAATGGATAGTTATTTAAAGTAATGAGCCTATTGATAAGCATGAATACATATCTATTTTGACTAATGTTATTTAATCATTCACTTAGAAAACCCATGCAATAAAGCTAAAATACGCTGAAATAATGCATAATGAATAGCCGAACTTTTATATTAAAATCTCATCGCCATATCACATATATCAACACATTAACTTCAATAAAAAAATATATGCCAGAAAAGTTCAATATCATACAATTAGAAATTGATCGAACAAAGTGCCAAATAACGATTTTTCATACCTCGTTAAAACAAAGAATCGGTAGCAACCCGTTTGCCACGACATGCAAAAAGCCATTCTACACAGTACGTTCGCTTAATATTTTAGTATTGATTACTATCAAATTATATGAAGTGAATCTTAAGAACCTCAATACCCAACTATATATCACCATAACTGACTTGCGAAGCACTGCTTCACATGTTAAAGTGCAAATACGAAGCAAAGCTTCGCTATTGATCGATATCAATAATAAGAGGTATAAATAATGATTTATCAGGAACTTAGTGCTATTTGGCGGAAAATTAACCGACAATGGGGACAACAGGTAGAGCCTGTTTTACGTGATCTTGGATTAACGCACACTGATCGAATGGTACTAATGACCGTATCAGTGAGACCAGGAGTGAGTAAGACAGAGATCGCAGACTCGATTAATGTGCAACCGCAAAGTTTAACACGCTCAATAGAGCGATTAGTGCAAAAGGACTTGTTAGTTAAAAAGCCGCATGCGCGAGATGAGCGTGCATTGTGTTTTTCTTTAACATCGCAGGCCCAAGAAAAAGTCGAGATGCTGGAAGCGAATAACCAGCGGTTATGGCAAACTATGTTACGTGATTTTAATGCGAGCGAACAAGCGCAGTTGGAGAAATCACTTGGGCGTATGTTGAATAATTTATTAAAAGCTAATACATCAACGCAAGATAGGAGGCAAGAATGACCACATTTCAACGACGATGTATTATCCTATATGCTTTAATTGCTACACCCTTATCTGGTGCCTGTGTTGATATTTATGTGCCATCATTACCGAGTATTACTCAGCATTTTTCTACAACACAAGCATTAGTTCAATTATCGATTAGTATTTATTTGTTGGGCTATGCGGTGTTTAGTTTGTTATTTGGCCCAATTGCAGATACCTACGGTCGTAAGAAACCGCTTTATTTCGGGGCTATTTTATTTATTATTAGCAGCTACCTCATTACAAAATCATCCAGTATTGATTTATTTTTGTTTTATCGTTTATTACAAGGCATTGCTATTGCTGCCATAGCCTCTGTATCTCGAGCAATTATACCAGATGTATTTGAAGGAAAAGCATATCGACATGTGATAAACATGACAACAATTGCCTGGTCAATAGGACCTATCGTTGCACCTTACATAGGCGGCTATCTTGAGCGCTATATTGGATGGCAAGCATCATTTTATGTGTTAACAGGTTATGGCGCTATTTTATTGTGCTGCCTCCTATTTCTTTTGCCAGAAACATTAAAAAAGAAAAGTGGTTTTTCCTCAGCTGTTTTGTTTTCACGCTATAAGTCAATGATGTTAAGCCCCATGTTTGTAGGTGCTGCAATGATTTGTGGTTTAGTCTATTCAAGTATTGTCGTGTTTAATACGATGGCGCCTTTTTTAATACAAGAGGCATTGCATTTCTCTGCGATCACCTATGGAAAGATGGCATTATTGATGGGATTTGCTTTTTTTCTGGGGAATACAGCTAATCGTCTACTGAATATCAACCAGCAGTATCGATTGCTTGGTGCATTAGCACTTATGATATCGGGTGTGATAATTGGGCTTTATTTTATGGTAACAGCACCAATGTCCTTATTGCATATTGTGCTGCCTTCATTTTTGATTATTTGTGCATCAGGCATTGTGTTTCCTTGCATGTACGGTAGTGCGCTTGGACAATTTCCAGCTTTTGCAGGCACGGTGAGCTCAGTAATGACGTTATTATTTGTGTTGACGGCAAGTTTGACGAGTGCTATTTGCAGTGGATTAAAGCTACACAGCCAGGTGCCTTTCATCCTTTTTCTCACAGTAATTGTTATATTAATTGGTCTGATGTATCGTTTTTTGTTTTTGCGAAAATCAACCTAGATATTGTATATTTTTAATTTTTTCAGCCCAATATTCTGAACTAAAATGTCCCGGAAAAGCGTCTTTCCCAGAACATTTTAGCTCAAATAAAAAAAACTCTAACCTCTAAACTTGACTAGACCAAATGTTTAAGTGTGATAGATTCCTTTTAATATAGGAAGAAAAGCTCGACGTTGCTTGACCCATATAATGGTAATAATCGGAAGAATAGACCTCGCATTCACCTTGCGACCAAAGATCAAAGGTTTCCAGCTGCTGTGTAATACGCTGAGGGGTATATCCACTTTGCGCTAAACGACGAGCATAAACAGCTGCGTCCTCCCTGACACAAACAATATTTTTATGGAGATAGTGGCTTAATGACTTAACAGAATCACTCATTGAATAGGCTTGTGAGCCTGTTAATGTAGCAACGATATTATGCATCGACGGTTCTGCAATCGATTTTACTGCAAATAGAGCAATATCATCAACATCGATAAAAGTCACCACACTATCATGAGTGACTGCTGAGATTAACTGTAGCTCATCTCCACACACAACAGCTGGCAGATAGGTAAATCGCGACATGAAAAAATTAGGTCTAATTATCGCGTATGAACAACCAATCGATTGTATCATCGTTTCAATGATTTTTTTTGAGTGTGAAAAAACAGAAGTTTGTTGTTCATCATACATCGCTGAGATATAGATGATGTGAGAAACAGCATACTGTTTAGCGAGCGATATGATCACTGTTGCGTGTTTCACTTCATCGTCATTTCTAGGCAAAGCGAGATAAAGAATATCCGTATCTTTCATAGCACTCGATAAAGCAGATTCGTTCGCATACTCAAAACACGTCACTTTATCTGAAAAAGCATCCACTCGATCAATTTTTTTACTATCACGAATCACCGATTCAATATAAAAAGCATCAGAATGAGCTAGACACTGAAGAAAAGCAAACCCTGTTTTACCCGCGGCGCCCAGCACTAATATTTTTCGCATAGAGCCCTCATCTCACACCCCATCTTATTCAACTTAAGACATCTCATTTCGCATTAAATCAGCCATTCGTTGGAGCTCATAATAGCCTACAGCTCGGTTTTATTTGAAATACCGATAAATTTACCTTTACACGCGTCAGTCGCCCATACCACATTTGTCGCCTGTATCAGATAAATTTTGCTGATACTCCCATAACGGAGAATGCCATATGGTTTTGCCTTCTTCATTGACACCCCATACCTCAGCTAGAACTTCATTAAACCCTAAACCATGACGATACGACGTTTTGTATGAGATATATCTGATATAAACGCCATTTTCAGCTTGTACACCTTTTTGGATATCTGCAAGTGTCGTTCTC
>DMFG01000164.1 GCA_003450655.1 Coxiellaceae bacterium
CAATCAGGCAGTGGTGTGTAATAGCTAGTGTCATGATGGTTAGCGTTAAATTTTTTATCCCGAATTGTGTAGGCTTGGAATTATAATTAATCTACATTAGGCATCAATACCGTGCTGTACACTGTGTAGTATTCGTAATGAGGTTGTATCTTAAGATGCTTGGGCGCAATGAGTGGAACTTTAAAAGGGCTATTTTAGTCACTCAATTCTATTATAAAACACTAGATAATCCTTCCTGCAGCCATGCACTATTTATTGTTTAATAAAAAATATTATATGACTTTGCCAGATGAGTATTGCTAGATCTAGAGTATCTCATCGCCCACGCTAAGTATCTTTTTTCTCTGATCTAATAACATAGAGTCTAAATACTAATGGCAAAATTAACGAACTAAGAATTCAGAAATAACAGTAAAGGAGCGTTAAGCGTAAATACACTTATCTAGGGTTGGCCTTGGAGAGGTGAGTAACCCTCTTCATGTTGAGTAACATCTGTTATGGCGATGCTTTTTTTGTCTTCTCCAAGTAGTGAAAACAGTGCCACAAATGCGCCGGGTAAAAACAAGCATATCAGCGCGGTGGAAAGTTTCTCATCGACTGGCTGGCTGAGTTTGAATAATGAAACACCAGAGGCGGCTGTCTTCATCAGCGCACCTAATGCGCCTGGTATTGTGGTTTGTGGGTGGTCGCAAAAAGCCTGACAGAGACGTGATTGAGCATTATCACTTTGTCCAAATCGCTCGATAATCTTCGGATAAAATTGAATGAATCGAGAGTAGATCACACTGGTTCCCATGGCAGCTAATAAGCACCAAATTGCAATGTTTTGAGTCGTCTGATGTTGTTGCCAATGATTATTAAGAGCGTGGCAGTACAGTGTGGCACTTAAAAAAGCGTCACAAAATGATAAGTACGTTGTTAATGTTTGCCCATAAAAAGTTTGACTAATATGCCTGTTATTCTGGTCACTGATCGCTTTAGGTTGATCTCCCAAAAAAGAAAACAGAGCAAAGAAGCCTCCGCCAGCGAGTATCGCTGCAAGAATAATACCAAAAATAGGATTCACTAAGTCACCTAATTCAAAGAGTGCATAGGCAGAGGCTATTGCTTTCATTAGGGATGCGATCATTCCAGTGTAAAAGTGTATGCCATAAGTTTGTGACGAGGGGGTGCTTTCAAATAATTTGATCAGACGTGGTGAGAAGGTAATGTAACGAGAATAGATGGTTGCTGCAGACCAGCATGTATATACGGGGATTGCCCAATCTGGATTGTCTACACGATACAGTGTGTAGGAATAGAGCGCAGCACTAGCAGCGGCATCACAGCCTGCCAGGAACTGCGCAGCAAAATGGTGCGATGCCATGGGTAGCTAGCTTATCAATTGATGGATTATTTGTCGTCACCATCACTCATCGAGTTAAATAAATCACCTGGGTTCATCATTTTCGATTGGGCGATTTCAGCAACTTGCTGGCTAGCATGGTTGAGTGCGCCTTGTATTAATTCAAGGGTCACTTCTTTGGATTCGTTATAAATCTCATCGTCAACATGAATGGATTTAATGGTGTGCTTAGCATTCATTACGACAGTCACAGCGCCTGCGCCAGCTTCTCCTGTGATTTCAATTTTTTCGAGCTCTTCTTGTGCTTGACTCATCATTTTTTCGATGTTTTTTGCATTTTTAAGTAGGCTCATGATATTCATTTTATCTCCAAACATGGGGTGATTTCCTCGTTGTTAGTCGGTTGTTATTCAATAGTTGTTCGTTGTTGCAGGGCATGCGCAAGCGTGCCGCCGTCTAGGTATTCCAATTCGCCACCCAGCGGGATGCCGTGAGCAAGCTGAGTGCAAGTAATCGGTGTATCTTCCAAGTGGCTCACAATGTAGTGTGCAGTTGCTCGGCCTTCCATAGTTGGGTTGGTCGCAATGATCAGCTCTTTAATCGCTTGCTCTTTAATGTGGTTAAGCAAATGCGGAATCCCAATTTCTTGAGGTCCTATACCATCAAGAGGTGATAAGCGGCCATGTAAAACAAAGTATAGGCCTTGGAAGCTATGGGTCTGTTCTATCGCTAAGATATCAGCAGGCGTTTCCACGACGCACAGTTTTGTTCGATCGCGTTTGGGCGATTGACATAATTCACAGGTGGTTTGCTCAGTATAGCCTCTGCATTGGCTGCATAAGGTGATACGCTCAAGTGCGTTTTTTAACGCTGAACTTAATATGTGGCCTTTTTGCCGACCTGATTCACAGAGCAGTTGAAAGCTCATGCGCTGTGCAGTTTTAGGACCTATGCCCGGGAGTCCGCACAGCGCATCAATCAGTTGTTGCAACGCAGGGCTAATAGAAATATGAGCCATGATCGTCCTGATTGTCGAGTTTGTTATGACTTATCTTCGTCAGAAGGTAGTTCGCGAATTTGCTCTGGTATATCCATGCCTTGTAATAATTCAAGTGTGCGAGCTTGTGTGGTTTGTTGGATTTTTTCACTTAAATCTTTCCACGCTTCACGGATGCGCCATTTGAATTCACGTACGCCACCTTGTAAGGCTTTTTCATCAAAATCAATATCTTCGAATACGTAGGTAGCAGAC
>DMFG01000114.1 GCA_003450655.1 Coxiellaceae bacterium
CATCCTTTAGCTTATCGACCATTGTAGCACCATCTTCTAGATCAAGCGGTGCATCCATAGACATTGGATTCATCGGCAAATTAATGTATTTCTTTACCTCTTCAATCGACATATCAGCTGCTGCAGCCACCTCATCCACTGATGGGATCTTCCCTGGTGAGCGCTGAACTAAATCGCTCACAGTATGTAAATAGCGGTTCAAACCTTTCATAATATGAATTGGCACACGAATAGTCTTTGATTGATTCATAATAGCGCGCTCAATCGTTTGCCTAATCCACCACGTTGCGTAAGTAGAAAAACGAAACCCCTTCCTTGGATCAAACTTATTAACAGCCGTCATTAACCCCAAGTTACCCTCTTCAATTAAATCCAGTAATGACAAACCTCTACGGCCATAGTATCGGGCAATCTTAACCACTAGACGTAGATTAGATTGAATCATGAGAGCACGAGCTTTTTGATCTCCTCGCATGACTTTACGTGCGGTTACCAGTTCCTCTTTTGCTGTCAATAAAGGCCAAAATCCAACTTCACGTAAATACATAGTTGTAGGATCATAAGAACATGCTTGAGAAGAAGATGAAGAATCATCTTTTTTCGCTTTTCTTGATACCTTTCTCGCCTTAGAGGATTTTTGATTAGCAAATAAAATTGAGTTAGCTTTTAAAGACCGGCTAGATGGTTTAACTTGCTTTTTGTTTACTGATTTTTTCTTTACTTTCTTTAGCGTTACTTTGGATATGGAAGATTTTTTAGATGAAATACGCTTCTCAGAGGATGTTTTCTTACTACCAGAATTACGTGCAACACTGATTTTTTTCTTTTTAGACACTTTACGAGATGCTGATTGCTTAATGCTTTTTTTAGCTGATGACGGCTTAGCCTTTTTCTTTGCAGCTGATTGCTTGGCGCGAGTAACTTTATTAGATTGACCTGAAGCAACTGAAGAACGTGTTTTTTTTACAGCCGAAGTCTTGACTGTTTTTTTACTACCTTTCTTTGACACTACCTTCACCATCTAGTCACTCCTTGCTTCCTCTTAATCTGAACAACACACTACAATATCATAGACATTAAATCATTCACCCCAAATATTTTAGCGGGTCTACAGGCTTTCCGTTCTTCCTAATTTCAAAATACAATAAGGTTTTTCCTGCATTATTACGCCCCATTAAAGCAATCTCCTGACCTGCTTTAACCTTCTGGCCTAACGACACCAAACGCTTTTCATTAAAAGCATACGCACTCAAATAATTTTCATTGTGCTTAATAATAATTAAATTGCCATAGCCTTTAACACCAGATCCACTATAAACCACTTCACCTGATACCGCAGCATTTACTGGCTGACCTAATTGCCCCATAATTTCTATTCCTTGATAGCCACCAGCTGACAAAGAAAAGCGAGAGCCTAAGGCACCTCGAGTAGGCCATTCCCAATGCGAAATAACAACTTGCGAGCTTTGACTGCGAGGGCTCGCCACCGCACTACGCGACCTCGCTCCTACCGCACTATCGTTTTCTGCACCCAAACCTCGCGGCGTAGAAGTCATTGCTAGCCGTTGCCCAACCTTGATGGCATAAGGAGGCTGCAAATGGTTTTCTTCTGCCAAACCGCGATAATCTAAACCAAAAGCCCAAGCAACTGAATATAAAGTATCACCGGAACGAACAACATAACCTTCAGAAGCAGCCTCGGGTTGATGCCAACCATTCACCACAGGTGCTCGGGCAGTATCACTGACGCAGCCTATCAGCAGCAGCAGCACACCCGTCAAACCTACCCAACACACCAACCTCATACCCGTCACCTAGTCCAGCCTTTCTATATCTGTGTTTCTATCCATGTTTCCAACTCTGCACATGCAGCATAATCTGTCATATCAATTTTCAATGGTGTAATTGATACTTTATTGTTAGCAATAGCGTGAAAATCCGTTCCTACCTCTGCATCTAAAGCATCTCCCACAGGACCGACCCAATAAATTAATTGCCCACGTGGATCTCTTTCTTGAATGGTCGGCTGCGCAGCATGTCGCTTACCTAATCGGGTCACCACCATACCGTCAAGATCATCAAAAGCAACATTAGGTACATTTACATTAAGAAATGTTCGCCCAGCAGGCGCTTTAGAGTGTATTAATGACTGAACAAGAGAGTGAGCCACTTTGGCTGCCGCCTTAAAATGCAACTCACCATGCCCATCTAATGATATTGCTAAGGATGGAATACCTAGAAAACACCCCTCCATCGCTGCTGCAACTGTACCGGAATACCACACATCATCAGCCAGGTTAGCCCCATCATTAATCCCTGAAATAATCATATCTGGGCGCTCTGATAATAGACCCGTAACTGCCAAATGCACACAATCCGTTGGAGTACCTTCAATACTAATGACCCCTGGTTCAAGCGTCTTAGCCCGAATAGGGTGGTGAAGTGACAACGAGTTACTTGCCCCACTCCGGTTTCTATCTGGAGCGACAATAGTAATATCAGCTAATGGACGCAAAGCATCAGCTAACGCATGAATGCCTTCAGCGAAAACCCCATCATCATTACTTAACAGTATTTTCATATGCAAAACCTCTTAAATGACTTAAATATTAACACCTTATAACATAAACCGTAAGCCTGGATACTGTATTCCTCCTCGCAACATCGACAGAGACACACCCCGAATCAAGCAAAGACTTGCATCGACAACCAGAACCATTGAAACTACCCCTCAAATTCATCAAATTAGTGATCCTCATGAATGGAAAAAACCTAGGCGCTACCTTTCTTGTCGCAGGAACTGCCATTGGTGCCGGCATGCTGGCACTCCCCATTACCTGTGGCAATACAGGCCTAACACCATCTCTCATTTTATTATGTGGAATTTGGTGCATCATGCTTTATTCAGCTTTCTTAGTGCTAGAAGTCAACCTAACACTGGAACCTGGTCACAATAGCTTCAGTTCTATGGCCTATAAAACACTTGGTCGGCCTGCTCAAATCATCGCCTGGATATGCATGCTGCTACTATTGTATTCACTCACCGCAGCTTACATCAGTGGAAACGCCTCTATCCTGCAACTATTGTTTCAAACACTGTGGCAGATCCATATCCCATACTGGATAAATGCACTCGCCTTTTTACTGATCTTTGGCACTATCGTGACTTGGAGCACCCGCTGCGTAGACATAATCAACCGAATATTCTTTAGCATCAAAGGAATCGCACTCATTATCACCCTTGGACTTTTACTGCCAGAAACAGAATGGAGCCAGTTATCTCACAACCACATCACAACCAACAGCCTATTCATTGCCCCGATTTTCATCACGGCTTTTGCATTCCACACCGTTATTCCTAGTCTAACTACATACATCGGTAAACGCGTCAATACCCTTCGCATTATCCTCTTCTGTGGAGGAAGCCTTCCATTAGTTATCTACATTATTTGGCTTATCTCCACGCTTGGCATTATTCCTCAAACAGGACCTCATAGCTTCAGCCATATCCATCTGCATAACGACAGTGTTTCTGAATTTATCAGCAATCTGATCACTTTAACCTCAAACCCATGGGTACATATTGGCATCCATAGCTTCGCCAACATCGCTATGGTCACATCATTCCTTGGTGTGACGCTGGGTTTATTTGACTTCTTAGCCGATGGATTTAAACGCCCCAACCATCTTAAAGGTCGCATACAAACCAGCTTACTGACTTTTATCCCACCATTAATTTTCGCACTACTCTATCCACAAGGCTTCATCCTAGCCCTAGAGTGCGCTGCTATCTTTGTTGCTATTTTAGAAATGATTCTTCCAGCCTGCATGGCTTACAAAACACGTCAACATGATCGGGAAGGAAATAACTACCGAGTTTTTGGCGGAAGAACAGGGCTCAATATCACTATTCTAGCCGGACTTACCATTATTGTTTTACAAATTCTACAGCTGATTAAAGTAGGCAACTAGCCTTAAAGAATAAGATGGTGGGTCGTGAAGGATTCGAACCTTCGACC
>DMFG01000013.1 GCA_003450655.1 Coxiellaceae bacterium
AGCTTTCATTCATTAGAAGATCGCATGGTTAAGCGATTTATAAAACAAGCATCACAAGGGGAAACATATCCGTCTGACTTACCTATAAAAGATAAAGATATTGTCAGGCCAGCTAAACGTGTTGGATCTCTTATTCGTCCAACTGAGGAAGAAATAGCGGATAATGTTCGTGCTAGAAGTGCACGGCTTAGGATTATGGAGAAGCGATAATGAATACAGCAGTGCGAGTATCGTCGGGTTGGTTAATGCCTTGGAGTGAGATGCGTTCGATTCGTATTAATTGGCAGTCAACATGGCTTGGGTTATTGATGGTTTTGGTGGTATTGTCAGCTTTTTCCATTGTTTATCTTAAAGACGTTAATCGTCGATTGCTCATTGATTATCAGCATCAAAGTCAGCAACAGCAGTATTATCAGACGACTCGCAATCAACTGTTACTAGAGGAGAGTACTTGGGCTCGGCAATCTCGCGTACAGCATATTGCTGAAAATGAGTTAGGTATGGTGATGCCAACCAGTCACGATGTGGTGTTGTTGGAAACAAAAGATTTACCTCAAGTATCACATATCGATGTATTTTCTAGTCAAGCATCGTGTGGTGATGATCTGAATCATGGCGCTGTTTGCTTGCAAGATCATGCTGTGATTGATTCTTAATCGTTCCATTTTTTCAAGTAGGGTTAGATGCAACGACGAAATGCAAATTTTTCATGGCGTTTTGCCGTTATTCTTGCTGGCCTATTGTTAGGCTTAGTCGTTATTATTTGGCGACTGTTACACTTAAATGTTCTCGATCGTGAGTTCTTGTTACGTGAGGGCGATGCGAGGATGGTGCGTGTTGAAACCATTAAAGCGCATCGCGGAATGATTTTGGATCGGTTTAATACGCCATTGGCTATTAGTACGCCGATGTCTTCAGTGTATGTTAATCCGCGATTATTTCATGCCGATGAGCATCAAAAAAAACAGTTAGCAACATTGCTCGGTAGGACAGAGAAAAGTTTGCAGACGTTATTACACCGCTACCGTCAACGTGAGTTTATGTATTTAAAAAGACGGATGCAGCCAGAACAGGCAGAGAGAATTATGGCATTAAAGTTGCCAGGTGTTTTTCTCGAGTCTGAGTCGAAGCGCTATTATCCGGAAGGTAGTGCAACAGCACATGTGGTTGGGATTACGAATATTGATGATCATGGGCAAGAGGGCATGGAGCTCGCTTATAATCGTTGGTTGAGCGGGCATGACGGTAAGCGTGAAGTTGTTAAAGATAGGTTGGGGCATATTGTTGATCATGTTGCGGTATTAAAAACACCCGGGCAAGGGAGAGATTTACAGTTAACCATTGATCATCGGTTGCAGTTTATTGCCTATCAAGCTTTACAAGAAGCAGTGGCAGCGCATCATGCTGATTCTGGGTCTGTCATTGTATTGGATGCAAAGACAGGAGATATTCTTGTTGATACCAATATGCCAACGTATAACCCTAATAATCGAAAGCAGTTACAGCCAGGTGCGTTTAGAAATCGTGCGTTGACAGATACTTTTGAACCTGGCTCGACCATGAAGCCTTTTACCATTGCTTTGGCTTTAATGAGTGATCGTTATACGCCTGAGTCCACGATTGATACTAATCCAGGTCGGATGCGTGTTGGTGGGTATGAGATTAAAGATGATGGTTTGAACTATGGTGTGATCAATTTGCAGCAGATTATTCAGAAGTCGAGTAACATTGGCGCCGCTAAAATTTTATTATCTTTGTCGCCCGATGATTTTTGGAATTTATTGCGCGGGTTGGGTTTTGGTATGAAAACTCATAGCGGTTTTCCCGGAGAAGTATCTGGTCGATTGATGTCTCATCCTGTGTGGTACCCCAGTGATGTTGCAACACTCGCTTATGGTTATGGCATTGCTGTCACTACCTTGCAGCTAGCGCATGGCTATCAAGTATTAGCTAACCATGGGGTGAGTCAACCGGTAACATTTATTAAGCGAGACAAGCCGTCGCAAGGGCAGTCAGTGATTTCATCTGATGTAGCGGATGCTGTGATGAGCATGCTAGAGACCGTTGTGACCAGCGGTACCGGTACACGAGCTCAGGTGCCAGGGTATCGTATTGCAGGAAAAACGGGTACAGCCTATATTGCAGGTCCAGGTGGCTATGATAAGAAGAAATTTATGTCTTCATTTGTTGGTGTTGCGCCAGCATCTGATCCACAGTTTGTTATTGCTGTAGTTGTAAGAAACCCAAAAGATCAGCATTTTGGTAGTTTAGTGGCGGCACCTGTATTTTCTAAGATTATGGGGAGTGCTTTACGGTTGTGGTCAATTCCCCCAGATGGCTTACAGTAAGGTTTATGGGGTTGTGTTCCGTTGGAGTTTCCATCGTTTGTGTGTCCAAAGCCAATCTTCGGGTGATTTAATAATATCTTTTTCAAGGAGGTGCATGAATTTCTCAGTGATCTCGCCATCTTGAGTTGATGAGGGTTGATCACTAATGGGTATTAGAGTGATATCATAGACTCCTTTTTCCTTTCGATGACTGGATGCATAAAAAACTGGATAGTTAAATTTTTGTGCAAGTTGTTCAGGCCCTTTTAGTGTGGCTGTTTCTTGGTTTAGAAAATTCACCCAGTGAGGATTTTTAGTACCTGCTGGGTGTTGATCTGCAATTAATCCAAAGGCGCATGTTTTGTGTCTATTTTTTATAAAGCTCCTGCCAGTTTGATGGGATGGGATGAGCTCAATGTTATTTACGGAGCGACACTGAATTAAATAATCATTAATATAGTGGTTATGTATGGGTTTATATGCGCCAATGCAGTGATGTGGTATGTGATAACCCAGTGAGGTGCTCCATTCCCAATTTTGAAAGTGTCCAGATACAACAATAACGCTTCTTTGTTTTTCGAAGTAAGGTTGTAGAATCTCAGGATTGTTGATGTTCCATCGTTTAGCGATTTCACTTGATGGCATGGTGTATCCTTTAATTGACTCTAAAGTGATGTCACAGAGGTTTTTATAAAAGCCACGCATGATGCTTTCACGTTGTTTTGTTGTGTAATCAGGAAATGATCTTTGTAAATGTGTTTTTACGATCTTTCGTCGATAGCGAGCTATGTAAAACAGGCTGATGTAGAGTAGGGGTGATAGTAGGTATAGATAGCTCAGTGGTGTCCACTTGATAAATGTCAGACCTATTTTGAAGGCGTGGAATGCAAGTTTATTTTTCATTATCTGTGTGATTATTTTATGGTCAGGCATACTAACATATGTCTTCTTGTCTATGGTACCCTAGCGCAAGCTATTTTTTGTTTAACGTGGAAGAGGATTCATGAAGCAGCGTGCTTTAAAAGAGTGGTTGTCTGGTATCAATGGGGTGTCTTCAGTTGATTGTCTATTAACTGATATTGCTTCGGATAGTCGCCAGCTGCGTCCAGGTGTTGCTTTTTTAGCCTATCCTGGTGATCAATATGATGGGCGCGACTTTATTGCTGATGCAATTAAAAGGGGTGCGGCTGCTATTATTTATGAGTCTCCATATGATCTTCCTGTGGATTATCAAAATACAGAGATACCTTTTGTTAGCGTGCCTCATTTGTCACAGTGTCGAGCAGAGTTGGCCGCTAGATTCTATGACTACCCGTCCAAAAAACTACCTATTGTAGGGGTGACAGGTACCAATGGAAAAACATCCTGTGTGGATTTTATTGCACAAGCATTGAGCCAGCGAAGTGAGTCATGCAGTGTCCTTGGTACTATGGGCGTTGGCCTATGGCCAGAATTAACGCCATCAGGTATGACAACATTGGATGCCGTAGCATTGCAGCGATGTTTATTTCAACAAGCTCAAGGGGGTGCTACGGTTGCTGCGATGGAGGTGTCGTCTCACGGATTAGCACTAGGACGTGTTCAAGCATTGGATATTGATATTGCTGTATTTACCCAGCTTTCTAGAGATCATCTTGATTTTCATGGCAGCATGGAGGTCTATGAAAAAGCCAAGATGTCTTTATTTCAGCAGCCTGGTTTGCGTGCTGCTGTTATTAATATCGATGATGCCTGTGGTCAAAAAATTGTTCAGCAAGAAGGGTATCATTTGTCGATTGTGGGTGTGTCACTGAAGCCCTCGTCTGCCTTAGATATTCCATTAGTTTGTGTGCGTGACATGCTGGTTCATGAAAATGGCTTTGATGTGCTTGTATCCACACCTTGGGGGAGCGGATGGCTTGCGATACCACTGTTAGGAAAGTTTAGTGTATATAACGTCCTGTCTGTTATTGGTGTATTGGGTTGTTTGTCATGGTCATGGGAGCATATCAAAGCTGCAGTGACTCGTTTACAGCCTGTTCCTGGTCGTATGCAGTGTTTGGGTGGCAATGATGGTCCATTGGTTGTGGTGGATTATGCGCATACGCCTGATGCTTTGGAGCAGGTCTTATTGAGCTTGCGTGTACATGGGGAGTCAAAAATTACTTGTTTATTTGGTTGTGGCGGTGATCGAGATCGAGGTAAAAGACCGTTAATGGCTCGTGTGGTCGAGCAGTATGCAGACAATTGGGTGTTAACTTCGGATAATCCACGATTTGAGGATCCGGTGCAAATTGAGAAAGAAGTTTTGGCGGGATTTAATCACCCAGATCAAGGCGTTGTTGAATCTGATCGAGCCAGTGCGATTCATTGTGCTATTCAGTCTGCTGATGCAGGAGACGTGATCTTAATTGCTGGAAAAGGGCATGAGTCAATGCAAATAGTTGGTGATCAAGAGTTGCCTTTTAGTGATGTTGAAATCGCAAAAGCAGCATTAGAGCAAAGAGGTTGTTGTGTATAAAGCATGTTTAAAGGTGATAGCGGATATCACAGGAGGTACCCTTCACGGTTCGGGTGATCTTGTCTGCGAAGGTATTGCAACGGATTCTCGTGAGTCCTGTGAGGGCTCTCTCTTTGCAGCGCTGACAGGCCCTCAATTT
>DMFG01000092.1:0-133 GCA_003450655.1 Coxiellaceae bacterium
GTCTCGAATAATTGACTCTACATCACGCCCGACATAACCCACTTCAGTGAATTTAGTGGCTTCTACCTTTATAAACGGAGCCTCAGCTAAGTCCGCTAATCGACGAGCCACTTCTGTTTTACCTACACCCGTT
>DMFG01000092.1:455-966 GCA_003450655.1 Coxiellaceae bacterium
CCAATCATTAAAATATTTTTTGGTGTAATCTCTTTACGCAACTCTGCTGGAACTTGCATGCGGCGCCAACGATTACGTAGCGCAATAGCAACCGCACGTTTAGCATCATCTTGGCCAACAATGTGTTGATCTAAGGCTGATACAATTTCACGGGGGGTTAATGTCACTTCATTTTTAGGAAGGGTTGCAGTTGTCATAATCTTTTTCTCTTTTCAATTAAGTATCGCTATCAAGCTCTTCTAATACCAAATTACTATTGGTGTACACACAAATATCAGCAGCAATCTTTAGCGACTGCTCAACAATATCTCGGGCTTCCATCTCGGTATTATTCAGTAATGCCCGTGCTGCGGATTGTGCAAAATGTCCACCCGAACCAATGGCCATCAAGCTTTCTTCTGGCTCAATAACATCACCGTTACCGGTTAAGATCAGTGAACTTTTAGAGTCCGCGACAACTAATAGCGCTTCTAAACGTCTCAACATCTTATCTGTCCGCCAATCTTTCGCC
>DMFG01000092.1:1271-4978 GCA_003450655.1 Coxiellaceae bacterium
TTATCTGTCCGCCAATCTTTCGCCATTTCAACAGCAGAGCGCACTAAATTACCTTGATGTTTCTCTAACTTAGCCTCAAAGCGCTCAAACAAAGTAAAAGCATCTGCTGTGCCACCTGCAAATCCAGCAAGCACTTGATTACCATAAAGACGTCGCACTTTGCGAGCATTACCTTTTAACACGGTTGAGCCCATTGATACCTGCCCATCACCACCAATCACAACTTTGCCATGTCGGCGAACAGACAAAATGGTTGTACCTCTATATTGTTCCACGTTTTTTCTCCTATTAGAGTCTTAATGGTTATATGGGGGATAACTCTTAATTTTCAAGGGGCATCATCATGCAGAAGCTGACAGTTTGCGAACATAAGAGTCGATATGTAATTTTTTGAGCTTCAATTGATCAGGGAAGGCAGCCTGCTTTGAAGAGTAAGGTCCTACGCACACACGATACAACGTTCGATGATGCTGATCCCATTTCATCACAAAAGCCTGGTAACCTAATAATGATAGCCGATCAGAAAATACATGCGCATCGTCTGACTGCTTAAATGCTGCTAGCTGTAAGACATACTTTCCCCGCTTGATTAAAGTAGGCGTATCAATCTCTTTTGGACTTTTCTTATTAGCTACCGCACGCACAGGTACCTTAGATAGCTCGGTATAGAAGTCTAGCTGCGGAACACTTAATGCCGCTGACTGTGCCACCACTGATGTGACTTTAGGCTGTTCTGATATTACTAATTGCACAGGCTGTGTTTGCAACCGCGGAATAGCATAAAAAAATAAGACACACAGCATGATGACTAATAAACAACACAGTATTGCCATCATGCTTATATATCGACGAGAACCCTCCATGAGCGCTTTCACCTAAGGTGATGGCGCGACTGAAGATTCAACCTTATCAGGCGATGAAGGCTTTTGTTGCGTAGTAGACTCACTCGTTGCAGCCGGCTGATTTAATGCGCTGAAATCAGGCTTTTGACCATTAATCAATACATTACCTGACTTTACCGTAGCCTTAAGAGAAAGCTGACTATCCTTTTTAATCAACATTTTTTGATCAAGCAGCTGCTGGATGGCTTGCTTTGCCTGCAAGGTTGCAGGAGTACGCCCAACAATTGGCTGATGCTGATCAACATTCGACTGATTCACAACCCACGACAAAGTATTCTGTAGCCACTTATCAGGGAAAGAAACATCCAGCTCCCCTTTCAATAAGGTAACCAGTGCAAAAATACTTTTATCTTTACTATCAGGCATAGAAATATGCCCCTTGGCAGTGAGCGGCCCATAAGGGGACTGATAAGACAACGTCAGATGACCCTCAATACCATGCTTCAATACAGCTAATAAAGGAAATACCATATGATTCACCTGCAAAGACTGAATTTGACTACTCTCAACATCTTTCATGAAATCACCTAAAGCCTGGGTGTTCATCTGCTTTAATGAAAAATCAACACTTAGAGGGCCACTGGTTTGCTTACCCTCTTTGTAAGATTTCATTGCCATATGAATCATAATATCTGTTGTATCACCCTGCGGTATCACCTCGGAAGACAACAACCAGCCACTCGCTTGAACAACCTGCTTGCCATTTTTGATAATCATTTTATCTGCTGAAACAGAACGCTTACCAAAAACAATAGCATTTTCCTTTGTAAAATCATTTGCAATGGTAAAATTTGATAAAGCAAGGCTCATATTATTATCAGCATCCCCTAGTTCAAACATGATCGTGGGGATAGTGACATCAGAAACACCTTTTGTACCGTCCAGTGAAGCATTAGAATGAATCAAGGCATCTTTCATAGAAAAAGTACCTCCTTCAAGGGGTAGTGATAACTGATGAACCATCACTTGACTTACTATGCTATTCGCCAGATTCAAGACTGACACCGCACTAATATCCATTTGATCGCGCTTAAATTCTCCATTAACAACCGCTTTAGCTATCACCCAATGCCGACCTCCGGCGGGTGACTTTGTCATCACAAATAACCCATGATCAACCACAACATCAATATCGAACGGTAACTTCACAGGATTTTTTGAATTGGATAATTGCTGCTTGAGTGTGTCATCTTTTATATTGGCTTTTAATATCGCAGTACTGTGAAACCAGCCTTGATGGTAGTCAGCTACAGACAATTCGATAGTAGGATTCTGCTGATTCGCTTGCTCAACCCACGTTTTATACTGGCCTTTAATCCACCAACCCATTCCATAAGGTACAGCAACGAATAACACAATTGCTAATAATAGAATTAAAAAAACAGCATAACGTAAGGCTTTCATTGGTTACTCCTTTAAAATAATTGCCAATACCATATCACATTTTTTCAGGTGCACTAAGCCCTAATAAAACCAATCCATTATGTAAAATTTGACGCACTGCTGCCGTCAATTGCAAGCGGGCATAACGCGTTGACTCTTCCGGTACCAAGAACTTAGTGGCGTTATAATAACTGTGAAAATGGTTAGCCAAGTCATATAGATAGTTGGCAAATGTATGTGGCGCATAATCCAGTGCAGCTGCCGTTAATATGCGCGGATAGTGCACCATTTTCTTAATAATTGCTTGTTCGTGACTACTATTTAATTGCGTTAAATCACCCATAGCATCACCAACAGGTACCGACAAATCTTGTTCATGACATTGTCGCCAAACGCTACAGATTCGAGCATGTGCGTATTGTATATAATAGACAGGATTATCATTACTGTGCGATTTGGCTAATTCCAAATCAAAATCCAAGTGTTGCTCAGGCTTTCGCATCACGTAAAAGTAGCGAGCAGCATCATTACCCACTTCGTCTCGCAATTGACGCAAAGTAACAAACTGCCCACCTCTCGTTGACATGCTGACCTTTTCTTTTCCACGGTAAAGAATCGCAAATTGAACCAATAAAATCTTCAAACGCTCTGGATCTTGTCCCAAACCTTGTAAGAACGCACGAATACGAGCAATGTACCCATGATGATCTGCACCAAAAACATCCACAATGTGATCATATCCCTGACGGTATTTATAGAGATGATAAGCCACATCCGAAGCAAAATAAGTCGATTGACCATTTTCACGCACCAATACCCGGTCTTTATCATCACCAAAAGTGGTTGCGCGAAACCATACAGCACCCTCAGCTTCGAAGACATGCCCCTGGTCTTTAAGTAACTGCAAACTCGCATCAAGAAGGCCTTGATGCATCAATCCACTTTCGTAAAACCAGGTGTCATGGCACACACCAAACTCCACCAAATCTTGACGAATATCGGCTAATATTGCCTCAAAACTAAACCGCTTGAGCGCTTCAAAAGCTTCTTCTCCTAATTCGTCAATAGCGCAGTCAATCAATCGATCGACTGTTTCATCCGCATTATCCTGTGAACTCTCCGCTAAGATATCCTCAATAGACTGTACACTCGGTAGCACCGGCCAATCAGGTGTTGCCTCCAACCAATCACGCGCAATCTCCTGAATGTAATCGCCTTGATAAGCATTCGAGGGAAAATCACACGTCAGTCCCTGCAAGGCACACACACGCAACCAAACACTCAAAGCCAAAATGCGCATTTGACGCCCAGCATCATTGACGTAATATTCCTGATGCACTCGATAACCAACGGCTTTCAACAAACTAGCCACACATGAACCATAAGCTGCACCACGCCCATGCCCAACATGTAAAGGGCCTG
>DMFG01000191.1 GCA_003450655.1 Coxiellaceae bacterium
CCCTTCACGGTTCGGGTGATCTTGTCTGCGAAGGTATTGCAACGGATTCTCGTGAGTCCTGTGAGGGCTCTCTCTTTGCAGCGCTGACAGGCCCTCAATTTGATGGTCATACTTATATTGAAGCCGCAAAACAGCAGGGCGCGGTAGCCGCATTAGTTGAACGTATGGTTGATGATGCGTGTCCTCAAGTAGTGGTGCCTTCTGTTTCAGAAGCATTGTTAGCTTTATCGTCTTATTGGCGTTCTCAGTATGCGCCGATGACTTTTTCGGTAACAGGAAGTTGTGGTAAAACCACCGTGCGTCAGTTATTAGAGTCGATATGCTCTTTGGCTGGCACGACGCATGCAAGTACAAAAAGTTTTAATAATCATTTAGGAGTGCCGAGAACACTGTTAGCGCTCTCTCAAGATCATCAATACTATGTTCAGGAAATTGGTGCTAATCATGCTGGTGAGATTCAACCTTTAGTGCAGGCTGTGCGACCGAATATTGCTATTATCACTAACGCTGCAGCAGCGCATCTTGAAGGATTTGGAAGTTTAAAAGGTGTGGCTTCGGCCAAAGGCGAGTTATTGTCTGGGTTAGCTGATAATGGTGTCGCTATATTAAATCAAGATGATCCATTTTGTTCATATTGGGCGGGCTTATTGTCAGGCCAAGAATACCTCACTTTTTCAGTGAGCCAAGCAGCAGATGTGATGGCAAAAGATATCGTTTTAACAGCCTCAGGGTGTGCTCAGTTTCGTTTGTGTTGTTCATTAGGCGAAGTGAATGTTGTTCTGCAGTTGGTTGGAATGCATAATGTTGCGAATGCATTGGCAGCTGCCGCCGCTGCTTGTGCCGCGGGCTTACCATTATCCGTCATTGCGCAGGGGTTACAAAGTGCTTGTGGAGAAGAGGGGCGGTTGCAATCTCGCCTTGGTCCAAATGGGTCATTAGTTATTGATGATAGTTACAATGCAAATCCGTTATCGGTGAGTTCAGCGCTACAGACCTTATCGCATTATTCGGGACAACGGGTTTTTATTTTTGGTGATATGTTAGAGCTAGGTGATGTGACACAATCTGCTCATGAGGCAGTTGGGCAGTTAGCATTATCGCTCGGTATTGACCAGGTTCTATGTTATGGGTCGTTTGCGAAATTAACAGCTCAAGTGTGTGGTTCACATGGTCAATGGTTTTCCAGTCAAGACGACTTAGTGGCTTCTGTATTACCACACTTAAATGATAGTTCGGTGGTATTAGTGAAAGGGTCATACTCTATGGGGATGCGTTTTATTGTTAAGGCATTGTTATCTTCATAGTGTTGTAATCAAAAAAGGGTAAGAAGAATGTTATTGTGGTTATTGCATGCATGCCAAACGCATATTTCAGTATTTAGGGTATTTCAGTATTTAACCTTTAGGGCAATCATTAGTGCGCTGTCTGCATTTGTGATTGCTTTGTGGGTGAGTCCTATGGTGATTCGTTGGTTACAGACGCTTCGTTTGGGGCAAGTGGTTCGAGATGATGGCCCTGCAACGCATTTGAAAAAAGCGGGTACGCCAACGATGGGCGGGATCATAATATTAGGTGCTGTGTGTGTGAGTGTTATTTTGTGGGGTGATTTAAGTAATCGCTATGTGTGGGTAACACTGTTTGTTATGTTAGGTTTTGGTGTTATTGGTTGGGTGGATGATTATCGCAAAATAGTTCGAGGGAATACGCAAGGCTTGCCAGCGCGATGGAAATACTTTTGGCAGTCAGTGATTGGTGTAGGTGTGGCTTGTTGTTTATTTTTCACAGCACAGTCAGCTTCTGAAACTCAATTGGTCGTCCCTTTTCTGAAGTCCGTTTTGCCGCAGTTGGGTTGGTTCTATATTGTTTTAACGTATTTTGTCATTGTTGGGTCGAGTAATGCCGTGAACTTAACGGATGGTTTAGATGGCTTGGCATTGATGCCCGTGGTTTTAATTGCTATTGCATTGGGTGTTTTATCTTATATCGCAGGCAATGCGATTTTTGCTGGTTATTTATCTGTGCCATATGTTGTAGGGTCTGGAGAGTTAATCGTATTTTGTAGTGCATTATTTGGTGCTGGATTAGGATTCTTGTGGTTTAACACTTACCCTGCGGAAGTATTTATGGGCGATGTTGGTTCGCTAGGGTTGGGTGCGACGCTAGGTGTGATTGCTGTTATTGTTCGACAGGAGTGTGTGTATTTTATAATGGCAGGTATTTTTGTATTAGAAACCTTGTCTGTAATGATTCAGGTAGTTTCTTATAAAGCACGAGGTAAGCGCGTTTTTCGTATGGCTCCTATTCATCACCATTTTGAATTGAAAGGTTGGGCAGAGCCAAAAGTAATCGTTCGGTTTTGGATTATTACAGTGATTTTGGTATTAATTGGATTGGCAACGTTGAAGCTTCGTTAGTGTGAGTAGAGTGATGATATGAGTGTGTTACCTAAGACAGTCATTGTGGGGCTCGGAAAGACTGGGTATTCCTGTGTCGAGTACTTGTCAAAGCGAGGTGAGTCTATAGCCGTTGTGGATCATCAAGTATCCCCGAAATTGTTGGGACTGTTGTTGACTGAATACCCGGAAGTGCCTTTTCGTCCAATTGATCAAGCGGGCGATTGGTTGGCCAGTGCGGACCGTATGGTGGTGAGCCCGGGTGTTGATATGCGGCCACTGTATGTCAGTATCGATCATGCTGATAAAAAGGAATGGATTGGCGATATTGCTTTGTTTTGTCGAGAAGTTAAGGCTCCGATTATTGCTATCACGGGTTCTAATGGTAAAACCACGGTGGCTACCATGATGGGGCAAGTGATTGAAGCTGCAGGTTTAAGAGTTGAGGTGTGTGGCAATATCGGTGAGCCAGTACTGAATACCTTATTAAGGCCTGAGCCTGACTATTACGTGCTTGAATTGTCTAGTTTTCAATTAGAATATGTCGATAGCTTAGCTGCTGATGTTGCTGTGATTTTAAATGTTGAGCCAGATCATATGGACCGTTATGCCACATTTGAAGATTATTTGGCCGCTAAGCAGCGTATTTATCATGACTGTCGATGTGCCATTGTGAATAACGATCAGCCGAGTACCTGGAAGTCGGTTCAGCTTTTAGGGGATATTGTAAGCTTTTCGATGGCCACTGATGCAGAAACAACTTATGGTTTGGTTCAGAAGGGGCAAGAGCAATGGATAACAGGTCCTGATGAGGCGTGTGTGGATGTTTCTGATATGCCTCTTAAGGGAGTGCATCATTGGAAGAATGCCATGGTGATCTTAGCAATGGCTGATGCATTAAGTTTGCCTCGTCAAGCTGTAACTTCTGTATTAAAAGCTTTCACAGGATTATCGCATCGCTGTGAGTTGGTGGCAGTGCATGAAGGTGTGACTTGGGTGAATGACTCTAAGGCTACTAATGTTGCAGCAACCGTAGCAGCTATTCAGTCGTTATCAGCAGTATGTAATCAGCGTTTAGTCATGATTATGGGTGGAGATGGAAAAGATGCTGATTTTTCTTCGTTGAGGGCGGTGTTTGAGGAGTTTGTGGCCCATGTCATTTTAATAGGTAAGGATGCTGACGCTATTGCTTCGGTTGTTCCGGTGGGTTGTTCAAAACAGCGTGCAAAGACATTGTCAGATGCGGTTAATATGGCAGCAATGTTCGTTAATCGTGGTGATGTTGTTGCATTATCGCCAGCCTGTGCAAGTTTTGATATGTTTAACAACTATGAAGATCGGGGTAAGGCGTTTAGTCGTTATGTGAGTGAGTTATGATGAATCAACAACAG
Source organism: Coxiellaceae bacterium (assembly GCA_003450655.1). GTDB lineage: Bacteria > Pseudomonadota > Gammaproteobacteria > Coxiellales > Coxiellaceae > UBA9148. The sequence goes on from DMFG01000191.1 coordinate 3,785, forward strand.
TTCAAGTATGATCGTTGGATTTTGGTGCCGGCTGTTTTATTAATGGTGGTTGGGTTGTTGATGGTAGCTTCGGCATCCATGGTGATTTCTGATCAGTCTTATGGGCAGCCTTTTCACTTTTTATTTCGTCAATGTATCTATTATGTCATGGGTATTGTTATTGCCTACGTGGCGATAAAAACGCCGGTGAGTGTCTGGCAAGCTCATAATCGTTCGTTGATGGCGATAGGATTGTTTTTGTTAGTACTAGTATTGATTCCAGGTATTGGTCGCCATGTGAATGGTAGTCGCCGTTGGTTAAATTTAGGTGTGATTACCTTGCAAGCTTCTGAGTTTATAAAGTTGGTGTCGATACTCTATTTGGCTAATTATTTGGATCGTTTTCATGAGCGTGTCCGAACAGATATGCGTGGATTTATTATTCCGATGGTTGTTTTAGGTGTGATGGGTGTTCTATTGTTATTAGAGCCTGATTTTGGCGCTGTTTCTGTATTGACCATAACCTTTTTAAGTTTATTGTTTATTGCTCAAGTGCGTTTAATGCCTTTTATTTTATTGTTTCTAGGAGTGACTGGGGTGATGGTGTTTCTAGCAGTGTCATCCCCTTATCGTATGGAACGTATTATTAGTTTTATGCATCCTTGGTCTAATGCTTATGGGTCTGGGTATCAGCTAACACAGTCGTTAATTGCGTTTGGGCGAGGTGGTTTATTAGGTGTGGGTTTAGGAAATAGTATCCAAAAACTCTTTTATTTGCCTGAAGCGCATACCGATTTTATTTTTGCTGTGCTCGGTGAAGAGCTGGGTTTGTTGGGGGAGTTGGCTTTGTTAATGCTATATAGTGTTTTAGTGGGTCGACTGTTTATAGTGGGGTGTCGTGAGTTAAATGCAGGGCGATTGTTTACTGGTTATGCTGTTAAGGGGCTGGGCATTTGCTTGGCAGTGCAGTGTATGATCAATCTGGGTGTCAATATTGGTTTGTTGCCTACTAAGGGTTTAACACTACCTTTTATTAGTTATGGTGGCTCT
>DMFG01000162.1 GCA_003450655.1 Coxiellaceae bacterium
TTTTCTTGTTCAGCGCACTGTATGGCCAGGTCTGGCGCAGCAGTTGCTGATTGTGCAGCCAGGGCAGGCAGCCCTTCATTCATGGCTGTATAATCCCTGGCGATTATTCTCACCGATGTTCTTACACATGAGTCTTCTCCATCTGCTGTTTAATCTTTATTGGCTTTACGATATGGGTAGTTTGATTGAGGTTAAAGAGTCTCGATGGTTCTATGTTTTGTTGCTCTTAGCTACTGCCTTGGTATCGCATTTGTCTCAATGGCTTTTAGTAGGCCCTGCTTTTGGTGGCTTGTCTGGAGTGGTGTATGGGTTATTTGGTTATTTGTGGTTTCTTTCACGATATCGCCCCTGGTCAGGTTATTACATGCGTTCTGATATTGCTTACTGGCTGTTAGGCTGGATGGTGTTGGGTTTCGTTGGTGTGCTGGGTCCTGTGGCTAATTGGGCGCATCTTGGTGGCTTGATCGCTGGTGTGATGTTAGCCCTAATGCGTGGGCGGAGTTAGTGTGGGTTATCATGCTGTGTTCATGGATGATTAGGAGGAAATTGTGAGGCAATGGGGGCAATGGATCTGGTCTTCTTGTGGATTGCGACTGGTGTGGCGATGTTGTGTGGTGTGTTTGTTGTTGTGTTCTTTGCCGGCGATGATCTTTTTTCGTGGATTGAGACCCCTGATTATGCGCTGCCAGGTATGTGTTTTTTTTGCTCAATGGTTGCGATCCCCTGCTCAAGTGGGTGCTGTTTTTCCAAGCTCGGTGTTTTTGGCTCGAAAGATTGCTCAGGTTGCGCATGCAGTAGATTGCTCGGGTTATATAGTCGAATTAGGTGCGGGATTGGGGGCTGTAACAGCACAATTACTGGAGTCTGGAATTCCCTCTGAGCGATTAATTGTGCTTGAGCGTTCATCCTTGATGGCGAATCAGTTGCGGTCTCAGTTTCCAAATCTTAGAGTGATCGAGGGTGATGCGGCATGTCTGTCTGAGTACCTTAAAGATTATTTGGGTCATATTAAAGTAGTTGTGTCGAGTTTACCGCTACGCTCATTGTCTGACGTAGAGCGAGGAGATATTTTTTCTGGGCTGCAGCTCTTATTGTCTGAGCAAGGAACTTTTATTCAGTATACCTATGCGCTAAGCGCTTCTCGATCGTTGTATCCAGCTACTTTTGAGAGCTGCTCCAGTAGCTTGGTCTGGAGGAATGTTCCACCGGCTAAAGTGGAGTGTTTTTCGATACGTTGAGCATTGTGATCTTGAGCGATTGAATCATTGAGAGCTGTCTATTTTTCCAAAAGCGATTGTTATGGTTAATATGATTAAAAAACAATCAAAGCCTAGGTTTTGATCGTGAAATCGATGACTTTTTGCTACTGAAATAGTAGTGAATATGTTAGTATGTGTGCCTTAAAAAGTTCAAGATAGGGCGTGACATTATGGACCAGTTGGCCAAAGAAATTACTCAGGTCACCATTGAGGATGAGTTGAAGCAGTCATACTTAGATTATGCAATGAGTGTGATTGTCGGGCGTGCATTACCTGATGTGCGTGACGGGCTCAAACCGGTGCACCGCCGTTCATTATATGCCATGAATGAGCTTAAAAATGACTGGAACAAGCCCTATAAAAAGTCTGCGCGTATCGTTGGTGATGTCATTGGTAAATATCACCCACATGGTGATACTTCCGTTTATGACACCATTGTTAGAATGGCTCAGCCATTTAGTTTACGTTACCTCTTAGTGGATGGTCAGGGTAACTTCGGTTCAGTCGATGGTGACTCACCAGCAGCTATGCGTTATACCGAAGTACGCATGACGAAAATGGCACACGCTCTATTATCAGACCTAGATAAGGAAACCGTCGATTTTTCGCCAAACTATGATGGCACAGAGCTGATTCCCAATGCATTACCAACACGTATTCCTAATCTGTTGATTAATGGGTCGTCTGGTATTGCGGTGGGGATGGCTACTAATATTCCTCCTCATCATTTAGGCGAGACTATTGATGCGACATTAGCGTTAATTGATAACCCTGATTTAGATTTAATGGGTTTGATGCAACATATGCCCGGACCTGATTTTCCAACGGGTGGTATTATCAATGGTCGTGCAGGGATTCTTTCGGCTTATAAAACTGGGCGTGGCCGTATTTATGTTCGTGGTAAAACACATATCGATACCAACGAAAAAACCAATCGTTCTTCCATTATTGTGACTGAGTTACCTTATCAGGTGAATAAAGCACGTCTTTTAGAGAAAATCGCTGAATTGGTTCGTGATAAGAAAATTGAAGGTATCAGTGGCCTACGCGATGAGTCTGATAAACAAGGTATGCGCATGGTGATTGAAGTGCGTCGAGGGGATCAGCCAGATGTTGTCTTAAATAATTTGTTTCAACAGACACAATTACAGTCAGTATTTGGTATCAATATGGTGGCGCTGTGTGATGGCCAGCCGAAACTACTGCATTTAAAAGAAGCCTTGGCAGCTTTTATTGATCATCGACGTGAGGTGGTTACTCGTAGAACATTGTTTGATTTACGTAAGGCGCGTGAGCGTGCTCATTTACTTGAGGGGCTTGGCATCGCATTGGCTAATATTGACGATGTGATTGCGATGATTAAGGCAGCTCCTTCACCGGCTGTGGCAAAAGAGCAGTTGCTGTCTCAGGCATGGCCTGCGGGTTCCGTGTCTGC
>DMFG01000122.1:0-293 GCA_003450655.1 Coxiellaceae bacterium
TGAAGATTAACTGTGGCATCAACTTCTGATTGTCCACCAGATAAGAAGTTGATGGTCGGTACTGCAGAAGGGACCGTGCGCTTGAAGACCTCTATAGTCATAGTAGCAATCTGTTGAGTGGTTGCTTGTGTTGGGCAGTCAGAACCAGAGATCACCATATTAGGTTTAAGGATAATTCCTTCTAAAATCACCTTGTGGTGTCTTAATGCAGTGAATACAGAGGTTAAAACTAGCTCGGTTACTTCAGCGCAGCGCTCAATGGTGTGTGAACCATCCATTAAGATTTCAGGCTC
>DMFG01000122.1:454-2879 GCA_003450655.1 Coxiellaceae bacterium
CAGGCAATATCATGTTTGGTTTTAGAATAATTCCTTTGAGGTCAACTTTTGCATCTATTAACTTTGCAAATACTATATCCAATGTTTTTGATGTGACTTCGTAGCATCTATCAATTGTGTGCTTTGATTTATCGCCATCCATTAAGATTTCAGGCTCAACGATAGGTACGATACCTTGTTCTTGGCAAATTGCAGCATAGCGTGCCAATTGCGTAGCGTTTGTTGTTACAGCTTGCATGGATGGTTTAGTGTCTGTGATGTCATAAGTGGCGCGCCATTTAGTAAAGCGTGCACCTAGTGATTTATAGTGAGATAGGCGCTGTGGTAGTCCGTCGAGGCCTTGAGTGGTTTTTTCATTGTCTGAATTAACTAGGTCAATCAATCCTAGGTCTACCTTGATGCCAGGGATGATGCCTTGACGATTGAGTAGGTCAACCATGGATTCGCCTGTAGAAGTGTTTTGCTCAAGCGTTTCTTCAAAAAGGATAGCCCCACTGATGAAGTTGCCAATATTCGGCGTATTGAAAAGCATTTCACGATAATCGCGGCGAGAGTCTTCGGTGGATGTTAAGTTGATCGTATCAAATCGTTTTTTAATAGTGTTTGTGCTTTCGTCGGCAGCTAAGATACCTTTTCCTGCTTCTGTAATTTGGGCAATCGTCGCTTTGAGTTCATTAAGCATATTAGTCTCTCCTTCCTTATCATAGTTGTTAAGTCATTGACCTGAATGCGATTTATGTGCGAATCAGGAATCTTGAATTGCGTTGATCACTATAACGATTTGTCCTTAAGATCACAAGTGAGCTTGGATTATTTTGGTTGCTTTATGCGCAATAGCGGTTTCAAATGATCAGTGCTATAATCGCGAAAATTTTTACCATGATGCTCAATAGTTGAGGTGTATTAATGCAGTACCAACAAGCAACCTACTTGACAAGTGCTACTAAAATCAGTCAGTTACCAAAGGATCAAGGCTCGGAAGTAGCCTTTATGGGGCGGTCAAATTCTGGTAAGTCGAGCGCATTGAATACGATTACAGGTATTAAAGGTTTGGCTAGAACCAGCTCAACGCCAGGGCGTACACAAATGATTAACTTGTTTGGGTTGGATGACTCGCACACGTTGGTGGATTTGCCGGGGTATGGTTATGCTAAAGTGCCACGCCCTATTCAAGAGCGATGGGAGGCTGTGACTCATGAGTACTTGGAAACACGGCAAAGTTTATGTGGTGTTATCTTGATGATGGATATTCGTCACCCGTTGAAAGAAGCCGATCAGGAAATTATTGTTTGGGCAGCCAGCTGCGGTATGCCGTTACATGTGTTGCTGACAAAGTCCGATAAATTAAAACGATCGGGTCAAAAGCAAGCACTACAATCAGTGCAATCAGCAATGAAACCTTACACTAACGTCACTGTGCAATTATTTTCATCCTTGGAACGTTCAGGGGTGACAGAGGTCAGAGCTTTGTTGGATGATTGGTTTCATGATAGGGATAATTCTCTGTGTGATGGTGAGTAAAGTCATCAAGGATGATTAGCGTAGAGGGCATAGGCGCTTCATAAGGATATACCCTCCGTGTAAAGATGAGATGATTGTAGTCAGTTTTTATTATTTCAAATACATGGCATGATGCAGTGTGCCATGAAGGCTATGGACTGTTGTTATGGCGATACGCACCCAGCATACATATTCAAAAAATGAAGTCACTCGTTGGCCTGTGCCTAATTCATGGGATGTATTGGCGCTATTATTGGTGATTACCCTAATTGTTTTGCTAGCCTATGGGACGACCGCCATGGTGGGTCGCTATGAGGTGGGTCAAACACTAACTATTTCCTTAAGCCCTTGGATGCTACCGTATTATGCCTTGAGAAGTGTATTAAGGATGCTATTAGCGCTGATGTTATCGACCCTAGTGACCTTTGTTTTTGGGACTTGGGCGGCTAAGAGTCGTAGTGCGGAACGTATTATTATTCCACTGGTAGATATTCTACAATCAGTTCCCGTGTTGGGGTTTTTAAGTATTACCGTGGTTGGGTTTATTGTCTTGTTTAAAGGTAGCATGCTAGGCCCTGAGTGTGCCGCAATTTTTGCTATTTTTACGGCGCAAGTATGGAATATGATTTTAAGCTTTTATCAGAGCGTTCGTAATGTCCCTCATGATTTAAAAGAAGCGTCACAGATGTTTCATCTGTCAGCCTGGCAATCTTTTTGGAAAATTGAAGTTCCGTATGCGATGCCAAGTTTATTGTGGAATGCCATGATATCTATGTCAGGCAGTTGGGTGTTTTTGGTAGCCTCAGAGGCCATTAGTGTCGCTCATCAAGAGATTCTTTTGCCAGGTATTGGTTCTTATATCAGTGTCGCTATTGCTCAAGCAAATTCGCATGCATTGTGGGCGGTCATTGTCACTATGTTTATC
>DMFG01000178.1 GCA_003450655.1 Coxiellaceae bacterium
AGCAGTTTTTGACCATTTAATTATTTCATCAGGATTACCATTTTCTATTTTTGCTAATGCTCTTGAAATAGGGTCATTATGTAATTTTAAAAATTGAAATAAGTTTACTTAATCAAGATTAGCCTTTACATGGTGGTTATTTTATAACCAAATAATTAAATGAATATTGAATTTTGAACTTTATTGCTTGGAAAGTGCACTTTTTGATTCTTTTTTTTTAGTTAAGGCTTTTTACTTAATGTTTTCTTAGTTTTTTATTAGAGTTTTCTTACGTGTTACTTAGAGTTTTCTTAAGGTGTTGCACTGTCTATAAGCTCGAGTTTGAGGTATGGAAGTGCACAGGTGATGGTATAAGCTAATCTATTTGTTCAATAGCCTAGTGACAGATACTGGTATTGATGGCTAAGGCTTTCTGCTGGTCAAAAGCTCGAGTTGCTTGATCGGGATCTGGAAATTCAGTATGCATTAGTTGGTTATTATTGAGAGCAATCATGCGATTGGTCATGCCTTGGAGGAGTATTTCAACGGCTTTGGCACCCATTAGAGTACCCATGATGCGATCTTGGCTAGTAGGTGATCCCCCTCGCTGTATATGACCTAGGACACAGACTTTATAATCGTATTGACAGTGTTCATGTATATCTTTCGCTAGTTGAAAGCTATGGCCAGGTTGGTCGGCTTCCGCTGCAACAATTAAATGAGTGAGTTTTTTACGAGGTTGATGAATCGATGAGCAGATGTCTTTAATGGCATAGGGTTCTTCTGGAATTAAAATGAGCTCAGCGCCAACGGCAATCCCAACACGGGCGGCAAGAAAGCCAGAATTTTTTCCCATAACTTCGATGATGAAGTTTCTATCATGGCTTTGGGCGGTGTCTCTGATGTTGTCAATGGCTTGTATGGCCGTATTGCATGCCGTATCAAAGCCTATGCAGTATTCCGTACCGACGATATCGCAGTCAATGGTGCAGGGGATACCAACCACTTTAAGATCGCTATTTTTAGCGAGGTGATAAGCACCCTGAAAGCTACCGTTACCACCTAAAACAATTAAACCATCAATAGACATGTCATGTAGGAAGGCTTTTGCCTCTTCTTGTATGGCTGTTTGCTCAAATTCCGGGAAGCGTGCTGTCTTGAGGATCGTGCCACCTCGTTGAATGATATTGGCAACAGAACTGCGATCTAATGGAAATAGTTTTTTTTCTGCAAGCCCTTCGAAGCCTTTTTCGCAGCCAAAGACTTCAATATGATTTTCTTTTGCCATTCGAACAATAGAGCGAATGGCTGCATTCATGCCAGGAGCATCACCACCAGAGGATAAAACAACAATTTTTTTGATGGGTGTATTCATGCTTATTAATCCTTGTGGTTGTTATTAAGTTGAGGGTGAATCCACTCATACAGTGATTGACCGCTATCAAAGTAATGATCGGCTTTCCAGTCTGCTGGTTTGTCGGTTGGTTTATGGTACCCGTATAGGACAGCAATACTTTGCATGCCCGCCCGTTGCGCTGCTAGGCAGTCTGTGTGTGTGTCGCCGACGTAGCTGCATTGAGAGGGGGCTAGGTTTAATAGTTGACATGCATGTAATAAAGGCTCAGGAGATGGTTTAGGGTTGGGTAGGCTATCACCGGATAAGCATATCTTCGCTTCTTGAAGTAAGGGAAATGCTTCAATAACTTTTTCAGTGAGTCGGCTGGGTTTATTAGTAATGATGCCCCATGGAATGTCATTTCTAATGAGTAGTTTGAGAATATTATCGATATAAGGGTAGAAGTGTGTGCGCTCTGCAATATTGTCTAGGTAATGAGAAAAGAATTTTTCGCGGATGGTTTTAAAAGTAGGGTCTTCCATCGACAAATTAAGCAATGATGCGAGTAACTCGCAACTTGAGCCAAATAAATGATAATGCTGGTCTATCTCTTGGTGCATGGCTAAGCCGCGCTTATGCAAGGTCTTTTTCATAGCGTATGCAATGTCTGGCGCGGTATTTAATAACGTACCATCAAGGTCAAAAAAGATGGGGTTTAGTGTTTGTTTAAGCATGTTCATCAAGTTTTTGGTAGCACGCAATATAGTTGGTATGAACGGTGTTTGTCAGTCTCATGATTTTCGAGAGTGGATTGAGTGAAATTCCCCGTATGTGTTGAAAGGATAGATGATGTTTATTTGCCCATGAGTGTAGCTCTGAGGGGCGAATAAACTTTTTATATTCATGAGTGCCTTTAGGTAGGAACTGTAGAATATATTCTGCACCTACTATAGCGCCTAAGAAGGCTTGAGGTGTTCGATTAATGGTTGAGAAAAAGATTTTTCCACCCGGTTTAAGAGCAGAGGCGCATGCTTGAATAACAGCCTCAGGGTTAGGTACATGCTCAAGCATTTCAAGGCAGGTGATGACATCAAAATGATTCGGTTTTTCTTTGGCGAGGATTTCAGCTGCCATCATTTGGTAGTCAATTTGTAGCCCCTGTTGTTTTGCATGTTCAGATGCAACTCGGATGGCTGAATCATTCATGTCTATGCCTGTGACAAAAGCCTTCTCATTGGCTAATGCCTCAGAAAGAATGCCGCCTCCGCAGCCAATATCAGCGACCTTCATGGCTTTTAGTGTGGTGTGAGATAAAATATATTGGAGTCGTACGGGATTCATTTGATGCAGCATTTCCATAGGACCAGATAGATCCCACCATTGCGCATTTTCATTAGTAAATTTTTTTATTTCTGTGTCGTCAACGTTGTCATGGTGCATGATAATGAGACTGATAATCCAAATCGAGTGCAGTATAAACTTAAACCGACCCTAGTGCTAGTCAAAGTGGGATTTTACGAAGCAGCTGATAGATAGCTGGTTGTTTGAATGGCAAGTAGTGTGCGATCAATTTCGTCGAGTAAAGCATTAATTGTTTGTTGAGAGAGTGTTTGCTGTTGTGAAAGTTTATTTTCTAATTGAGCAAGCATGCGTTGTAAAGAGTCTGCTCCACAGCATGCGCATGCACCATGTAGTTTATGAATGTGTTGTTGTAGGTTGGCGTTTGATGATTCTTTTTGGGCTTGTTGAATGGCTAATTTATTCTGAGGGAGTTCTTTGGCAAGCATATTCAGTAAGTCGTGAGCCAAAGTGGCATTGTTATTGCATCGTTGTAAGCAGTGACTCCAGTCAATAGGCGGTTTTGTGTGAGACATTCAGGACCTTTAATTGCCAAATTCAGTATTTCATATTATCTGTTCTTATAGAAAATTACTATAGGGGTTATAGAATGTAATCTTGACCTGGATTTCCTCGAAGTTGTGATAAGCATTGCAGCAGGTTTTGAGGGCCTTGTAGAAGACGTTGCAGTAACGGTTTCTTTAACTCGTAGTTGAGCTCAAAAACATCGTATTGATGGTGGGCGTCTACAATAAAGTCATCACTGGTTTGAATGTGATCAATAAGCTTTAGGTTGATGGCTTGGGTGCCATACCAATGTTCGCCGGTGGCTACGGTATTTAAATCGAGCTCTGGTCGATAGTGACTAATGTGAGCTTGGAACAGTTGATGAGTTTCTTCTAACTCTTCTTGTAACTTTTCACGACCCTCGGTTGTATTTTTTCCAAAGAAGCTCAAGGTTCTTTTGTACTGTCCAGCACTGACTTGCTCAAAGTCAATGGATTTGCTATCTAAGTAGCGATGAAAGTTAGGGATTTGCGCGAGTACACCGATAGAGCCAATAATGGCAAACGGTGCGGCAATAATATGGTCGGCAACGGCAGCCATCATATAGCCGCCACTGGCAGCTACTTTATCTACAGCAACGGTGGTGTGGATGTTGGCGTCACGTAGGCGTTGTATTTGTGAACTGGCTAGGCCATAGCTATTGACGAGGCCACCGCCGCTTTGTAGTTTAATCAATACACGGTCATCGTTGTGAGCACTCAAGATGATAGCTGTAATGATTTCTCGTAAACTGTTTGTTTCGTTAGCATTAATATCGCCGTCAAAAGCGATGACAAAAAGCCTAGGTTGCTCATTGCTGGATTTGTTTTTTTTCTGTTTTGGTTCTGTCTGATTCTTTTTGAGTTGTTTGATGGCTTTTTTGGATAGTGTGTTTTCAGCAATCAAGTCTTTGGTGTCACTAAACTTTTTATTGAGCTTTTTAACCGTTATTTTCCCGAAGGATTTCTGTTTGCCTTTACTAGAAATAGCAATAATAGCGGCTAATGTGATAATGATAGCAATGACCAAGGTTGCTACTTTAGCTAGAAAGAAAAGATAAGCAAGAAACAGTTTCATAAGTATATCCTATGTGGGTCAATGAATAGCGGTGCCCATGTTAGCATAGGCACTATTAATAAAGGAACTGCCTGATAGGATTTTAAGCAAAGCTATCAGTACGGGCTTTTTCCCAGAACTCTTGGTAGAAGGGATGGATGTTATCCGATAATAAATTTCCAGCTTCTAGGTAATGGTAAAACTTTTCGCAGGTTGTTGATCTTCCATCAGGTAGTCTAATCTGAATTAAGTGGGCATTGAGTTCATCAGGGTGTTTAATCCCCATGGCTCCCATCATTTCACGATAACTGTTGATGGTGTTGTTATGGAAATTAGCTACGTATTGAGATTTCTTTTTTAACTTTATTGCATAAGCTCGGGATCGTTTGTTGGTTGCAATGCCTGTGGGACATTTATTGGTATTGCAGGCTACTGATTGCACGCAGCCAATCGCAAACAACATGGGTCTAGCAAGATTGCAGGTGTCTGCACCTAATGCTTTGCGACGAATAATATCAAATCCTGATGTGATTTTGGCGCTACTAATTATCTTTATATGTTTCCTAATGTTAAGGCCAACTAATGCATTATGCACAAAAGCGATGGCTTCATCGCCAGGAATACCTAGGTAGTTTGTGTATTCGACTGGGGCTGCCCCTGTGCCGCCTTCTGCACCGTCAACAGTGATAAAGTCTGGGTAAATCTGGGTTTCCAGCATTGCTTTGCAGATTGACATGAATTGGCGGCGATAACCTAGGCAGAGTTTAAAGCCAATGGGTTTTCCGTTAGATAGTTCTCTTAAGTGTTGAACAAAGTGCATCATTTCAATGGGTGTTGAAAAGGCAGTATGGGTAGGTGGTGAGATGCAGTCTTCCCCTTGTTTAACGCCTCTAATTTCTGCAATTTCTCGTGAAATTTTTGCAGCTGGTAGTACGCCGCCGTGAGAGGGTTTGGCGCCTTGTGAAAGTTTGATTTCAATCATTTTGACAGCATCTAGTTGAGATTTCTTTTTGAAGGTGTTTGAGTCAAAGAATCCTTCTTTATCGCGAGTTCCAAAGTAAGCAGTACCGAGTTGCCATATTAGGTCTCCACCTTCTTTAAGGTGGTGGCTGCTAAGTCCGCCTTCGCCCGTATTGTGGGCCATGCCGGCTAATTTTGCGCCACGATTTAATGTTCGAATGGCTTTGGAGCTCAATGCGCCATAGCTCATGGCTGAAATATTAATAACGGAGGCTTTGTAGGGTTGTTGGCATTGTTCGTTACCAAATACGACATGATCAGCTTCTTTTGATGGTTTTACAACATGTAAGGAATGTTGTGTGAATGTGAAATTTTGTTCTTTGATATTACGTTCTGTGCCAAAAGGGCGGGTATCTACAGCATTTTTGGAGCGTTGATAAACTAAGGAGCGTAATTCGCGTTCATAAGGTTGGCCATTGGAGTTGCTTTCAACAAAGTATTGCTGAATCTCAGGACGAATTGACTCAAAGATATGTCGTAAATGCCCGCTGATGGGGTAGAGTCGAAGGATATTGCTTGAGGATATGAAGTGATCATACAGGCCAACAAGGACGAGGAGCCCCAATACTCCTGTGAAGAAGAAACCGTGGTGAAGGTGGATGCAAAGTAGAATTCCGATAGCAAACATTAGGCATACAATAAAGAAAACAATAAATCGAG
>DMFG01000194.1 GCA_003450655.1 Coxiellaceae bacterium
CCGCACAGTCCAACCATTGCTCACAATGCAAAATGGCCCCATATTGCCTACCTGCAAAACTAGACACTGACACCATAAAAATAGCCAGATACCTCACCTTCCACTCTCGCAGCCTAGAACCCGGTGAACATTTATGCCGACAAGGAACATTAACAGATTCTATTTTTCTCATTCGATCCGGGATGTTAAAAAGTTATTTCAATAAAGAGGACGGTGAAGAATATGTTATGGATTTTCACTTTCCACCTGAACTCTTTGGCTGGGAAGGCATCGATCTAAAACAAACAGCCTATTCCGTTATCGCATTAGATTTCTCTCATATCTGTGAAATCCCCATGCAACAACTCAAGCAGCTATTAAGAAAAAATCCACCAATACTTGATCAATTTTTCACACTACTAAACTCACGCATTCGTAACGACAACCGTAAACAATTACGAACAACAGCCGAGCAACGCATTGCAGAATTTATCCTACAACTTGTTAAACATTACAAACGACTTGGTTTTGGCTATGACATGTGCAAACTACTTATGACCCATCAAGATATCGCAAACTACCTTAGACTCGCCCCTGCCACAGTAAGTCGATTACTGCATCAACTACAAAGCAAAAACATCCTCTCTATTCAGAAGAAAAAAATCTTTGTTAATGACAAACTCGAACTAACAGCAATAGCCAAAGGTCTCATCCATAAATAATCATTAATATTCACGCGTAGCCGTAAATTGAATCGATGGCCACTGCTCAATTGCCAAATCTAAACTAACACGTGACGGCGCCAAATAAGTCAAATGACCACCTGCATCAAGAGCCAAATAACGTTGCTGAGCCTGTTTGAAAGCCTCTAATTGCTTTACATCATCGCTGGTAATCCAGCGAGCTGTGACTGTATTCACTGACTCATAAATACATCGAACGTTATATTCGTTCTCCAAACGATAGGCAACAACATCAAACTGCAAAACACCCACCGCACCAACAATCAACTCATTACCTAGCAAAGGTCTAAATATTTGCGTAGCACCCTCTTCTGATAATTGAATTAGTCCTTTTAATAAGGCTTTCTGACGCAATGGATCTTTCAAGCGCACCAAACGAAATAGCTCAGGTGCAAAATTAGGAATACCAGTAAATTTAAATGACTCACCTGCTGTAAATGTATCACCAATACGAATTGTTCCATGACTATACAAACCAATAATATCACCCGGCCACGCTTCCTCTGCATGCTCACGCTCCCCTGCCATAAAGGTATGCGCATTATGGACAGCCATAGACTTATTTAATCGCACATGATGCATCTTCATACCTTTTTTATATTGGCCTGAAGTAATTCGTAAAAACGCAATACGATCGCGATGAGAAGGATCCATATTGGCCTGAACTTTAAAAACAAAACCACTAAACTTAGGATGATCAGGTGACACAACGGACTCCGTTGTTTGTCGAGGCTGCGGTGCTGGAGCATATTGCACAAAGGCATTTAACAATTCTCTAATACCAAAATTATTGATCGCGGAACCAAAAAAAACTGGCGTTTGCTCGCCAGCAAGATAGAGCGCCTCATCAAACTCAGGCATAGCGCCTTGCACCAACTCCACTTCTTCACGTAACTGATCAGCTAAAGGACCCAGCAACTCATCTAAAGTAGCATTATCTAGACCCTCAATAACTTCAACCTCACTCACTTGTGAGCGACTTCCAACCTCATATAAATAAATACGATCTTCTAAAATATGATAAATACCCTTAAACGATTTCCCCATGCCAATTGGCCACGTCATAGGAACACACTGTATCTTTAATACAGATTCAATTTCATCCAAAACATCCATAGGCTCTTTAGTGTCACGATCCATCTTATTAATGAATGTCATAATCGGAGTTGTTCTTAATCGACAAACATCAATCAACTTAATCGTTCTTTCTTCAACACCTTTTGCGGCATCAATCACCATCAACGCTGAATCTACTGCTGTTAAGGTACGATAGGTATCTTCCGAAAAATCGGCATGGCCTGGTGTATCTAATAAATTCACCACACGATCATTATAAACAAACTGCATCACAGAGGTTGTGACAGAAATACCACGCTGTTTTTCTAACTCCATCCAATCTGATGTAGCATGACGACTAGCCTTACGCCCCTTAACAGACCCTGCCAAATTAATTGCACCACCAAAGAGTAATAATTTTTCAGTTACAGTCGTCTTACCTGCATCTGGGTGAGAAATAATAGCAAATGCACATCGCTTTGCTACTGCTTGATTAAGATGATCCATAGTAGTTTCCCAATAATAAATAGTTTACTGGCTAGTCGATTCGACGCAGCATAATGACATAACACGTCAGAAATAAAAATGATGGCAAGACCGCAGCAATAAAAGCAGGCACCTGATAAATAAATGCAACAGGTCCTAAGAATTCATTTAACATATAAAAACCAAACCCGATCAATACCCCAATCACCATACGCGCACCAGATGATGAATCTCTTAGCGAACCTAATGTAAATGGAACACCTAAACAAATCATCACGATAGTCGTAAAAGGCTGCATAATATGCTGCCATAAAGTAAAGGTAACCTGACCTTGATCCAGCCCCACTTTCTTTAAATAATGAAATTTACCCCATAAATAAGAAACCGACTCATC